>JAGWML010000024.1 GCA_028873155.1 Acidobacteriota bacterium | reverse complement strand
GTGTTGACAACGTTTTCATGGCCAGCGTATGGTTTGTCGCGTAGTCGGAAATCCCCAAATGTAACCGTATACATTCGGACTCAGATTCCAAAGGTAAGGGAGTGAATGTGCAGACTCCCAGGGGACTGCTCAGTCCAGTGCAACTCGTACCAGAAACGCTGATCGCAAAATTTGGAGGCAGTATGAAGTCGAAAGTAAAGATCTCACTGGGCCTGATCTGGCTTTGGGCGCTGTTAGCCCCAGGTCATCTCTTGTTCGGCCAGGCGGATCAGGGAACCATTACAGGCGTGGTTCAGGATCCATCCGGGGCCGTGATCTCCAATGCGAATGTAACGCTGACCAACGTTGACGTCGGTCAGGTTTTGAAGACGCAGACAGATAACGGCGGCGTGTATGTCTTTCCCCCGGTCAGAATCGGAAGCTACAAAATCTCCGTTTCTGCACCTGGATTTCAGACAACGACACAGACCAATGTGCACCTGAGCATTCAGCAAAGGCTGAACGTGGTTGTGACGCTCAAGCCTGGCGCCGCCACGGAGACGGTCACCGTCACTACCGAAGCGCCGCTGATGCAGACGCAGGAAAGCTCGGTAGGCCAGACGATGGGCACGCACGAAATCGACAGCGTTCCTTTGAATGGCCGCAACTGGGTCTTTATCGCACAATTGGCCGCTGGCGCCGATCCGCCGGAGGGCTCGCGCGGCGCAGGCAAGGGCGACTTCAACGCCAATGGACAGCGTGCAGAAGAAAACAATTTCATTCTGGATGGCGTGGACAACAACGCCAACGTCGTGGACTTTTACAATGGCGCCAGCTTTGTGGCGCAGCCTCCGCCGGACGCACTGGCGGAATTCAAAGTGCAGACGAGCGACTATTCGGCCGAGTTCGGACATGCGGCCGGCGCAGTCGTCAACGCCAGCCTGAAGTCGGGCACAAACGAACTGCACGGCGCGGCCTGGGAGTATGTGCGCAACACCGCGTTTGACACCTATCAGTGGAACGACAATACACATTTGCCGGTTCCGGCGTATCACGAGAATCAGTTCGGAGCGATGCTCGGCGGTCCAGTCAAGAAGAACAAGGTATTTCTCTTCGCCGATGCTCAGGCGAATCGCATTGCCTTCCACGAGACGGGCGTGTACACCGTGCCTTCGGCGCTCGAACGCCAGGGCGATTTCTCTGAATTGCTGAACACGGGCCTGACCGGCGCCAGCGCGCCCATCCAGCTCTATCATCAGACGTCCACGGCCGCGCCTCAGGCGTTCGCCAATAACTGCCTGGTAACAGGCTCGACCTGTTCAAGCAACGTCTCCGGCGTTACGCTGAATGCGACCGCGCAGAAGATGCTGGGCCTCTACCCCACTGCCAATACCAACGGCACAAAGCTCTATAACAACTACACTGCGACGCGCCCGGTTACTGACAACACCTTCCAATGGGATGCGCGCGCCGACTGGAATATCAGCGACAGGGACACGGCCTACTCGCGCTACAGCTACTGGAATGAGGTGGGCTACAACGCTCCCCCGCTCGGCAACATTCTGGACGGCGGCGGCTTCGGCGACGACGGCAAGCAGAAGGATTACGGCGCCAACTACATGTTCAGCGAATCGCACGTCTTTACGCAGACGCTGACCAACGAGGCCCGTTTCGGCTTCAACTATCTGCACACCGGCTTCCAGCACCCCAATGCGGCCAACCTCAATTTTGCCGCTTCGGTGGGCTTCGGCGGCATTCCGCAGGCTCCGCTCAATGGCGGTCTGCCGGCGGTCGGCGTCAGCGGTATCAGCGGCTTCGGAAGCCCACATGGTCCACAACCGACGAGCATGAGAATGTCTACCAGATCCTGGACAACGTGACCAAGATCGCAGGCAGCCATGCTCTCAAGGCCGGAGTCAACTTCCAGAACATCCGCTTCTCCACACTGCAACCGCAGCAATCGCGCGGCTCCTACAACTACACCGGCGAGTACACGAGCAACCTGAACGCTTCCAACACAGGTTACGGCGTCGCCGACTTCATTCTGGATCAGCAGAACAATGCGGGTCTTTCCAATGAAGTTACTAACGGCGATCAGCGCTGGAACAATGCAGCGTATTTCCAGGACGACTGGCGCGTGAAGCCCTCTCTGACGTTGAATCTGGGCTTGCGCTGGGAGTACTTCCAGCCCTACCAGGACGTGGGCGGCTTCCAGGCTTCGTATAACATGACAGCCCCGTCCAGTCTGAACACGACCACGGGCATTGGCAGCGGCAAGGCGCAGTATCTGATTCCGAAGGAAACCTTCAGCTACGCCATGTCCATTATCAACAACCCCAGTTACAACCCGAACTTTGGCGCGATCATGGCGAAGGACAACGTTACGCCTGTCTCCACAAGTGATCCGCACCTGATCCAGGCACAGCACACGAACTTTGCTCCGCGCGTCGGTGTGTCATGGTCTCCTGACACCAAGACGGTGGTTCGAGTTGGCTTCGGCATCTTCTACGGCGGCCTGGAAAGCACGGGCTACTGGCCGAACCTTGGCGAAAACTACCCCTTCCAGTACACGGGAAGCTTCCCGTCACTGAGTTGCGGAACGTATAACTGCCCCACCGATGGAATCTCCATCGCGAATGGCTTCTCAACCATCATTGCCAACGGGTTTGCCTCCAACGTGAAGTATCTGACGATGCGCGGCTCCGATCCCCAGGCCAAGACCCCTTATACCGAGGACTGGAACCTCTCCATCGAACGCAGCATCACGAGCAGCATGTTTGGAACGGTCTCCTATGTCGGCAACACATCGCGGCATCTGCAGGTCTTTCCGGATCCGAACAACCCGCTGGCCTATGAAAACCCGAACAACAGCACACAGAGCGCGCGTCCATTGCCGGACTTCGGCGGCTCATCGTATACGTCCTACTCCGGCATGAGCGATTACCACAGCCTGCAGACGAAGCTCGAAAAGCGTCTCTCCAACGGCTATAGCCTGCTCGCAACCTACACATGGTCCCACTCACTTGACGATGCGCCGACGCCCCTGGGCACCACCGGCGACGGTGGGTACAGACAGTCGAACCTGATTCCCATTCACATGGATTACTCGAACACGGGCTTCGACACCCGGCAGCGCTTCACCTTCAACTCACTCTACGAACTTCCCTTCGGTCTGGGGCGAAGGTTCGCAAACCAAAACCACGTGCTGGATTACCTGGTGGGCGGCTGGTCGGCCAATGCGACCTTCCAGGCGCAGAGCGGCAACCCGTTCACGGTTTACACTTCCGGCATCAGCTCGCCGAGCGGCAGCGGAACGCGCGCGATCAAATCAAAGAATCCTTTCACTTCCGGAGGAACCTTCGTGTCGCCGAACCCGTCGCTTGTCAGCAGCACGACGTGCGCAACGTCCACCAGAAATCGGACCCACTGGTACAACCCGTGCTCATTCCAGAACCCGTGGAATGCGAACGATCCGGTCAATGAACCGCAGCACTATATTCCGAAATCGACCACCGATCCAACACTGTCGAGCTATTCGATGCCGGTCTACGTCACAGATCTGCCCTCAGTGCTGGGATACTCGGGCGGCAAGCGCAACGAAGTCGTCGGACCAGGCTTCGAACGCGTGAACATGTCGCTCTTCAAGAGCTTCAAGACCTATCACGAGCAGAATCTCGAATTCCGCTCCGATATCTTCAACCTCTTCAACACGCCCACTCTCGGCGAGCCGAGTTCGAACAACATCAGCTCGAGCGGTGGGCAGATCACCGGGCCGCGCTCCCTGCAACGGTATGCTCCGGACTCGCGCTTCATCCAGCTTTCGATGAAGTACTCGTTCTGAGAAACTGAAGGCCGCAGGGCGTTCACACATCAACCAGTCGGAGAGACCGCATCGCACACCGATGCGGTCTCTCCGTTTCTTCCCCCAATCAAGTAGGATAATTTGGATGGAATTTCATCGGCAGGGAACTCGCCGGACTACCGCCGTGGCGATTCTCGTGCTTGCCTGGGCAGGTCTCTTGGCAGCACACCATACAGGAGCTGCACAGACGCCGTCCCATCCATCGCAGCCGTTACTTGAAAGTCAGTTTCAGGCCGCAATGGCCGCCGAGGATCGCGGCGACATCGAGCGTGCGAAACACATCCTGCTGGGCCTGCGGCGGGATCACCCAGAAATCTTTGCAGTGAACGAATCGCTGGGCATGATCTATGTCGCTGGGCAGCAATATGCGGAGGCGCTCCCGTTGCTGCGAGCCGCGGCAAGTGAACAGCCATCCTCGGCAGCGGCCCACAGAAATCTCGGTGCGAACTATTATCAGTTGCATCGCATCGCCGATGCACTGCATGAGTTCATGATAGCGGCGCGGTTGGATCCGAAAAATGCAGCAACCCAGAAGGGATTAGGGGATCTCTGGATGGATGCCGGAAAGCCGGAGAACGCGGCTGGGGCATACGAGGCTGCGGTACGCGCAGAGCCAGGCGATCCCGATCTTGAGTTGGAGCTGGCAAACGCTCTTGTGGCGGTGAAGGATTTTGCCCGCGCAGAGGCAATTCTCGACAAGCTTCCAGGCACGGACGAAAACGCGGACGCAGAGGTCTTGCTGGGCAGGATTGCAGAATCGAAAGGGAAATTTCTGGATGCCGAGCAACACTATAATCGTGCGGTTCAACTTGAGCCGAGCGAAGAAAATGCGTGGACGCTCGGTGTCGAGTTTTTGCGCCACTGGACGTTCGATGCAGCCATTCCCGTATTTCAGGTCGCGGTCGCTAAATTTGCCGAGAGCACACGCATGAAGCTGGGCCTCGGCGCAGCGTACTTTGGCGATGGAAAGTACGATCGGGCGATCCAGGTGTTTGCCGGCTTGTCAGCGGCAGATAAGAACAGCGCTCTCGATGCGGAGCTCCTTGGCATGGCGTGCAGTGCGGTCAGCGATGCTCCGAAACAGCCCTGCTCTGCGCTGATCGATTATGCGCAGACGCATCCGCGCGACGCGGTGGCCTCCACCTATGCGGCTACGATGCTGTTGACAGAGGCCGCGAGCGAGGAGCAGAACAGATTAGGCCGCAAACTGCTGACCCAGGCTTTGGCAGCTGATGCAAAACTCCCCGATGCGCAATATCTGATGGGCGTGCAGAAGCAGAATGACGGCGACTGGGCGGGAAGCATCTCCAACCTGAAGGCCGCAATCGCGCTGGTGCCGGAGATGGCGCAGGCGCACTATCGGCTTGCGCTTGCGTATGCGCGCACAAAACGCAAGCCGGAAGCCAAGCTTGAGGTGGCGTTGCAGCAGAAGTATTCGCAACAGAAGCAGAGTGATCTTGACCGCCGGCTGCGGCAGATTACAACGTTCGTGACAGACGCGCACAACTGATCCGCGGAGGCGGGAAGGGAATGGATGTCAATCGACGCAATCTGATGAAGGCGGCCGCAGCGCTGGTTGTCGAGCAGTGGGCGGGCGCGCGTCATCTGGCATACGGCGACACGCATGGCGGCGCTGGCCGCAAGGTCATTATCGTCACATGCGGGGGCATTCGACGGGAAGACACATTTAGCGAAGAGGGACTTGTCAATATTCCACACTTGTCCAGCGACCTTCTGTCCCACAGCGCCTTCTATCCGGTTGTGCGTAACAACGGAGTCACCGCGCACTACAACACCATCGCCAGCATTCTGAGTGGTCAATGGCAGCGGCTGGACGACTGGGGCAAGACGCGCCCGGCTTCACCAACGGTCTTTGAATACCTGCGCAAGGAGATGAAACTCAAGCCGGAACAGGTGTGGTACATCTCCAGTAACAAGGCCCTGACAAGCCAGATCGGAGCCAGCTCCGCGCGCGATTTCGGGCCTGCGTACGGCGCAAACGTCATCTTTCCGAAGCAACTACTGATTAATGCTGTGGTGCGCGCTGCAAGCTCAGGCCGCCCTGTGCGCGGAACTGACCGCGCCAGCGTTGCGCCGGAACTGGAAGCCATGCTGAGTCGCGACAACTACGACGGCTTAGGATGGTCGATCTCCGGCGACGCTTCTTCGCTTGACACACCGACGCTGGGAACGATGCAGGAGGCGATCGACGACCTGGTCAGAACCAACGCGCCTGCCACCGGGGATGAGTTCACTTATCTCGTGAGTACAGAGGTGATGCGCCGCTTCGCGCCATCGTTTCTTGCGATGTCTTTTTCCGATATGGAGGTTGCGCACTTTGGCTCGTATTCGCTGCATTTGGCGGGCATACGGACGGTCGATCGCCTGCTCTTCGAGTTATGGAACCTGACGCAGGAGTTGCCTGCGTACAAAGACAAGACAACTCTGATGGTGCTGCCGGAGTTCGGCCGCGATATGGACGGCTCAACGACCAACGGCTTCTTCAATCATCGACAGGACAGCGAGTCAACGCGCATGACGTGGATGGTGTGCATGGGAGACGCTGTGCGCAGTGCAACCACTCTTGAGGCTCCAGTGGACCAGACGGATATTTGTCCGACCATTGCGCGCCTCTTTGAGCTCAAGGGGCTGGATCTGGCAGGGAAGCCACTTCCGGGGCTATGGCTATGAGCAACGCGCAATCAACTCAGATCCATTCAGATATTCCCGCTCACGGCATGGACGATGCAGCGCTGGCGGGCTATCGCCGGCAGGTGGCGCGCCTTCCGATGACGATGCAGCCCGCGCTCAACCAGCAACTGAGCGGCTGGGCCAATTTGTTTCCTTACGAGCAAAACCGGGTCGCACGTTTTTTGGGCGGTGCTGCAAATTGCTCTCCCGCACAACTCGATGCGCTGACGCAGTCCCTCCGCGCAATCGAGAACCGGATGGACGTGAAGCAGTGGGACTTTAATGTCAACGCCGACACCATGGAAAATGCTTCGCTGCTGGCTCGGTCTCCGTACTATGCGCAATGGAGGGGCGAGGTTCAGAAGGTTTTCACCGCTGTTGAAGCGGCCGCGCCGCAGGCCGCCGCTCCTCGTCATGACTCAGGCCGGGTTGTTCTGCTCATCTTGCCTGCCAGCTTGCCTGTTGATTCGATTGTGGGCCGCAAACCATGGGATGCGCGCGGAGTAGAAATGCATGTGGAGGATGCGCATCGGATCAGTGACCTGGCTCTGCATGGTGAGTCCGCGTTGCCTTCATGGGTGGACGCCCGGATGAGCGCAAGTGAAGCCACCGCAGATCGTTGGCTCATTGACGCAGACGCTGGGCTGGGCGGCGAATTGTCCTCTGCGCATCCGCCGGCACAACTGCTCGAATACTCCGTCCTGAAGAGCTTTCGTGACGAATTTCTGCGGCAGGTGAACACAGTTCCCAAAGACATTTCAGCCACGGATCAGATACTGGCTCACGTGCGGGGCGAAGACTGGGATGCGCTGTGGCCCGCATCGCTCAAGGGACAGGATCGTTTGCGGCGCTTTGTGATCGACGTCTTTCTCAGCGGCAATGGAGCGCTCATTTTTTCCAACGCGTTTGTGCAGTGGTCGTCGTCCGAGGCGTTGCGGCGCGCTCGTCCGAGACTGCTCGTCAGCCGATTTGGGTTGCGCAGCAAACCGAAGCCATTTTCCGGGATTGCGATCTTCGAGAATCAACAGAAAGTCAGCGCGCTTCGCGATGAAGTTGATCCGGTGGGAAGCGCGATCGATGCGCGCATTCTTGCTCGCTACATCTGGCTGTCTGCAATGCGCTATCCGGAACGCGATCGTACCTGCTGCGTTTGCGTCGCGGAATCGAGCGGATCAGTGTATGTGATCTCACCACCGGAGCAGCGTCCGGACTGGTTGACAACCCGCAGCGCCACACCGGAAGACATCTGCGCGTGGATGCGTCATCAACTAGCAGAAAAGGCATGAGAGCCTCGGTGCGATCCCGCATTTCCCCGGGACGAATTGCCATTTTCCGTTCATCTTGCGATACTGTTGAAGGCTGATCGGATGACGACTCGTCTCGGTTCCGTTTTTCTGTTCGAGCCTTTCTGCTTCTGGGGGCATCAGTCCAGGAAGCCGGAGATAGTCTGTAAGTAATCGAAAAAAATGGCGCTATCGTCTAGGGGTTAGGACGTGAGATTCTCAATCTTAAAACACGGGTTCGATTCCCGTTAGCGCTACCAGTGATTGAACGCTAAAGCCCGCTAAGTCAGCGGGCTTTGCTGTTTTTGCGGCACGAGCGCGAACATCAGGCGAGGAACATGCAGTCACCGTAGCTGAAGAAGCGGTACTGCTGCCGGACGGCATGCTGGTAGGCGGCCAAGACGCGTTCGCGGCTGGCGAAGGCGCTGACGAGCATGAGCAGGCTCGACTGCGGCAGGTGGAAGTTGGTGAGCACCGCGTGGACCAAGCGGAACTGGAAGCCCGGTGCGATGAAGATGTCGGTCGCGCCTGCGGTAGGTTGCAGGTCGGCATCGGCCGCTGAGAACGCGGCTGCTTCGAGCGTGCGAACGACGGTGGTGCCGACGGCGACGATGCGGCGGCCTTCGCGACGAGCGCGATTCAGGGCGCGGGCCGTCTCCGCGCTCAGTTCATAGCGCTCGCGGTGCAGGTGAACCTGATTGACGCGCTCTACGCGCAGAGGCGCGAAGGTGCCGAGGCCGACATGCAGCGTGAGATAGGCAACCTCCACGCCTCGTGCGGCAAGGGCTTCGAGCACTTGCGGCGTAAAGTGCAGTCCCGCTGTGGGTGCGGCAACCGAGCCGCGCTCGCGCGCGAAGACGGTTTGATAGCGGTCGCGGTCGCTCGGCGCATCGCCGCGGTGGATGTAAGGCGGCAGGGGCATGTGGCCGATCTTCTCCAGTGCCGCATAGAAATCCGCGACAGGCTCGAAGCGCAGCACGCGCTCGCCGCGTTCGCCGCGTTCCACAACCTCGGCTCTCAGGAGGACTTCGCCATCGGATGCGGGAAAAGCCAGTTGCTCTCCGAGGGGGATTTTTTTGCCGGGGCGGACCAGTGCGCGCCAGGTGTGCGCGGCGGTTGGCTCGGTGAGCAGCACTTCGACAAGGGCGGTAGGCGCCTGGCGGTCGCGCATGGTGGTGCGGTGGGCGTAGAGTCGCGCCGGGATGACACGGCTATTGTTGAGGACAAGCAGATCGCCGGGCTGAAGCAGCGAAGGGAAGTCGGCAAATAACGCGTCGCGCAGGGCTCCCGTGGCGCGATTGAGCACGAGCATGCGGCTCTGGCCTCGCTGGGGCGGCGGCTGTTGCGCGATGAGCTCCGGCGGCAGGTGAAAGTCGAAGTCGGAGACGCGAAGCTCGCTCACTGGGCAGCCTTTCCCAAGTGGGCAAGGGCGCGGTGGCGGGCGCGCTCCAATGCTGCATTCAGATCTTCGCGCTTCGGTTCGAGTTCGCTGGCAGGAAGCTCTGGCGGGACAAGGGTCCACTGCGCCCAACTCACGCAGATGCGCGTGAAGGGCTTGGGGATGAGGAAGCGATCCCACGAGTGCAACACCCAGGCGCGTTCGGGTTCGAGGTGGAAGACGCCGATGGGCGCGCCGGAGAGCTGCGCGAGCTTGATAGGGCCCATTTTGGTGCGATAGATGGGTCCGCGCGGGCCATCGGCGGTGAAGATGGCGGTGCGTCCACTCTCGAGGATGCGGCGCAGTCCCATCAGGCCTTCCTGGCCGCCGCGTGAGCTGGAACCGCGCACGGCATCGTAGCCGAAGCGGCGCAGGATGCGCGTGATGAGCTCGCCATCAAAGCTGCGGCTGATGAGGATTACAGCGCGGGAGTGGCGGAAGTAAACCGTGCATGGAAGGACGCACTGGTGCCAGAAGCAGTAGATCTCCGGGCCGGGCTTCTGGCCGTAGACTACGGGCGTGACGCCGTCTTCAGCGATGACCTCGAATCGCCAGGTGAGCCCCATGAGCCATACCAGCACGGACACAAGCGGCGGCGCAAGCGCCAGCACAAGGCGCTGAGTGAAGGTGAATCTGGAACTGGGCGGTTCGGTCACTTCCCTGATTCTAAGAGCAAAGCCAGAGAAGAGCTATCCGGGCTGAGCGCGTTGGAGGTTGCCGCTCCCGAAGGAACACGTCCACTCGATGGCTGAAGACCCTGCCGCGGGACCTCTGGCTTTGCATTAGCTGTACCGCAGCCAGCGCAGCAGCTCCGGCAGCGTGGCGCGCTTGCCGTACATGAGGATGCCGATGCGGTAGAGACGCGCCGAGATCCAAAGCACGCCCCAAATGCTGAGAAGGAGCAGGCCGATGGAGACGGCAAACTGCCAGGCGGGCGGAATCTCAGCGGCCATGCGGAGGAACATGATGACCGGAGCGGTGGGCGGAAAGAAAGACGCCGCGACGGACCAGACGGAGTTGGAGTCGTTGATGACAACGAGGATGAGAGCGAAGCTGAGCCAGGTAGGCGCTGCAGCGAGCGGCATGTACATCTGGAGCTCCTGTTCGGTTTCGCAGGTGGCCGCGAGGCCGGCGAAGAGAGAACTGTAGAGCAGATAGCCGAGAAGAAAGTAGACAGGGAAGAGGATTGCCTCGACCCAGGAGAGATGGACGGCGAACTCTCCGGTGAGCACCGCGCTGGCGAAGGGGGAGATGAGTATGGCAGCGGCGGCGACCAGCCATATGGCGATTTGGGTGAGGCCCACGGCCCCTACTCCGATGAGCTTGCCGGCGAGCAGGTCGCTGGGCCGCGTGATGGAAAGCATGACCTCGAAGATGCGCGAAGTCTTTTCCTGAATGATGGAGCGGGCTACGTTCATGCCGTAGAGCATGGTGGTCATCGAAAGCAGGATGGCCATGACGTAGCCCTTCCAGAAGGAAGCCTCGGCGCTGGTGCGGACGACGGCTCCGTCTTTGCGCGCCTGATACGTGGTGACGGAAGCGCCTTCAACGAGTGCGTCAGCCGCGGATTGCTGCATGCCATTCGTTGTGAGCCGTTCGTCGAGCAGGGCATGGTTGAGCGCAGAGCGGACGCGCGCAGTGGTCATGAAGTCGCCAGCGGACTGCGAAGTATAGGACGCAGCCGGTGTTTGGCCGGGAGCAGTTTCAACCCAGAGAAGACCATCGAGAGTGCCGTCTTCGACTTTGCTGAGAAGCAGGGCGCGATCCTGCGGCGTTGCGGGAGCGGCGACGATGACCTGTGCCTTGGCCTGCTTGTCGCCGAGAAGGTTGTGGCGGATCTGTGCGGCGAGCACAGGATCGTTGGACGCAACGGCGACGTGGCGGTTGGCCCCGAGGCCAATACTTGAGAGATAGCTGACGCCGACCACGAGCGCAAAGATGACAGGCAGGCCAATGGTCGTCATTTTGAAGGCGCGGCCGCGGACCTGCTCGAGGTATTCGCGCCGCGCGATGAGCAGAATGTTATGCATCGACTTTGCCTCCAACGGTCTGGATGAAGATCTCTTCAAGAGACGGCTCGACGAGCTCAAAGCGATAGATGGTGGCCGCAGCGGAGGCCTCATGGAGCAGCTTTTGCGCATCGCCGTGCGGTTTGAGGCGAATCTCCGCATGGCCGGAGAAGTTCTTGGCCTCCGCGATTTCACTGCTGCGAAGAAAGCTGTCGGAGCCTTCAAACTCAACGATGACGTGGTTGCGCTCGTAGCGCGACTTGATTTCGCGCATCCGGCCAGAGAGAACGGCGCGGCCCTGGTGGATGAGGCAGATGGAGTCGCAGAGCTTTTCTACCTGGTCCATGCGGTGCGTGGAGAAGATGATGGCTTTGCCCTGATCTTTAAGGGTGAGCAAGGTCTGCTCGAGCAGCTTGGCATTGACCGGATCGAGGCCGCTGAAGGGCTCGTCCATGATGATGAGCGCGGGATCGTGAAGCAGCGTGCCGATGAACTGAATCTTCTGCTGCATGCCCTTGGAGAGCTCTTCGGTTTTCTTCTGCAGAGCCTCTTCGATTTCAAGCCGGCGGGCCCAGTCTGTCGCGCGCTGGCGTGCATCGGCTGCGTGCAGGCCGTGAAGCTGGCCGAAGAAGATGAGCTGTTCGATGACCTTCATCTTCTTGTACAGGCCTCGCTCTTCGGGCAGGTACCCAACCCGCCGCAGGCTGGCGCGCTGGAAGGGCTCGCCAAAAAGATGAATGCTGCCGCTGTCGGGCAGGGTGATCCCCATCATCATGCGAATGGAGCTTGTTTTGCCCGCGCCGTTCGGCCCGAGAAGGCCGAACATCTGGCCGGCTTCTATGGAGAAGCTGAGATGGTCGACAGCGACCTTGCTCTCGTAGGCTTTGGTCACCTCTGCGAGTTCGACGATGGGCATGCAGTCTCCAGGGATGAGGACGCAAACATACTGAAGAAGGTCTGGCCGAAACGACGAATGCGCGGCAACCGGCCGGAATTGCGCAGCGCGCTGCCGCCGGCGGCACACGCGAGTGTCATAGGTGGCGGTTATATGCCTGCGGTCCGCCGATGATGAGCGCGCTTTTTGTCTCGCCGTGGATGTAGCGGCAGCACCAGTCGGTCTGGTAGGGCGAGGCATCGGCGCTTGCGGGGCTGATATCCAGATAGGTGACGCGGCCCAAAAGGTAGATCACTTCCTTCCACGATGCAACCCGTTGCAGTTGACTCTCCGTCTTGCAGATCTGGGCAATATCTTTGCGGTGAAAGCGCGCGATGACGGTGGACTCGCCGGGCAGAAGAATGGTGGGTTCTTCCTGATCGGGAGTCTCAGTTGCATCGAACTCCGGATTGGGCGGCAATTCAGCGTCGGCGGGAACCATGTTGACCTGATCGATGAGTTGAGTGATGCGGGCAGGACGCCGTCCGCGATTCGACGCCATCACCATGAAGCTGTTTTCTGCCGTGAGGCTGGCGTCGGCATGCACCAGAATCCACGGGCGCTCAAACTCAAGCAGTGCCTTGGTCTGACTCAGCATGGATTCGGAGGCGGTGAGCGCGGCCCGCGCAGTCTCAAGGCTGGCTTCGTTGCTGCGCCGGATGGCGCCAAGCGTGCGGAGCGCGAGCAGGATGCCGACATATCCCAGAACGGCAAGCACGATGCTCGCCGCCCAGGCGACGCGCTCATGCCAGAGCCAGGTGTTTGCGGCTGGAGGCGGGCTGGTGACGATGATCTGCGGCTGCTGAGACGCGACGGTGTCCTGCGCTACGGGGGGCTCTTCAGGGGTGGTTTGCGGTTGTTTTGGCGCAACGCTGGTCGAATGCGTGGATGCCGGAAGCTGCGGGCTGGACGTGACCGGATGTGTGGCGGCGGGTGCAGTCGTGGCGGCCGGGCGGCTTGCTCCCGTGGTCAGCTGCGCTCCGGCAGGTGCAGCGGCCAGTGCAATCGCAACCAGCGAGACGAGAGACCACACCGGGCGCTGAATCATGATGACTGCACTATATCAGTTTCATTTCGGACGGGAGGGGGAAAGATACACGCGAATCCGCCCAGTGAAGGGCGGATCTGGAATGGCAGTATTGCATTCGGAATCAGGCTGAAGCCGTGCCAAGGGAGTCCTGCTCGTAGAGCGAATCAGTCTCAGAGAGCCGGATGAGCCGGTGCAGATAAGCGCGCGAGATGCCGAGGCTGCGGGCAGCGAGTGTCTTGTTGCCGTTGTTTTCACGGACCGCATCGGTGGCGAGCTTGATCTTGTAGTCGCGCAACTGGCGTTCGAACGAACCTTCCGGGTTGTACTCGCTGATGTCGATGATCTTGTCGGAAGGAACCTGGATCGGCAGGTCTTCTGGACGGATGGTCGCGCCGGGAGCAAGGATGATGGCACGCTGGATGGCGTTTTCGAGTTCGCGCACGTTGCCCGGCCAGGGATAGCTGATGAGCATCGCCATGGCATCGGGAGCGATCGCCTCCATCGGCTTCTGGAAGACGCGCGAATAATGCTTGAGATAGTGCATCGCGATCTGCGGAATATCTTCCGCGTGGTCCGCGAGCGACGGCGAGAGGATCCGCATGACGTTGATGCGGTAAAAGAGATCCTGGCGGAACTTGCCCTCCGCGACGAGCTTGCCGAGGTCCTGGTGGGTGGCGAAGATCAAGCGGGCGCGCAGGGGGATGAGCTTGCTGCTGCCCAGGCGGCAGAACTCCATCTGCTGGAGCACGCGCAGGAGCTTGACCTGTGTGTAGAGACTAAGATCGCCGATTTCATCGAGGAACAAAGTGCCGTCGCGGGCCTGTTCGAAGTAGCCCTCGCGAGCGGCGACGGTGCCGGTGAAGGCGCCTTTTTCATGTCCGAAGAGCTCGGCTTCGATGAGGGTCTCCGGAATGGCTCCGCAGGAGACGGCGACAAACGGCTTATCCGCACGCGAGCCGAGATTATGGACGGCGCGCGCGATGAGCTCCTTGCCGGTGCCGCTCTCTCCATTAATCAGCACAGTTGCGTTCAGGCTGGAGACGCGGCGAACAAGCTGGTAGACCTCCTGCATCTGCGGGCTGGAGCCGATGAGGCGGTCACAACTGCCGGAGTCTTCCAGTTGCTGATGAACCGTCTGCAGCTGGCGGCGCAAGCTGGAGTGTTCGTAGGCGCGGTAGAGCAGGGCCTTCAGCTCACGAATCGACGGCGGGCGGCGACAGAATCCGAAGGCTCCAATGCGCACCATCTCGAGGGCGGTGCCGCGCAAGACATCATCGGCCATGATGAGGGAAGGGATCGGCTTGGAAATGACGCGGCGCGCGCATTCGATGCGCTCCTTCGCCGAATTGTGGTTGGAGTTCAGATCGACGATCAGGACATCGCAGGAAGCATTTTCAATCTTCGCGTCCACGTCGTTTTCGTCGAGCGCGACCTGGATTTGAAACTCCCTTCCGAGTGCGGGGGAAAGAAGAGGCTGCAAGGTGCCATCATCTGTCAGGAGCGCGATTCGGATCATAATAGGAGTCCCTTTTCCTGGTACCTGTCGTTTCTGTGAATCAGTTGAGTCAGAATGCCGATTGCAAGAAGCCCTTCACGCGGCCGGTCCGCTACCTGAATCTTTGCGCATCGGCGTTCCACAATCCTCGCGACTCGGTATTGGCCCGTAGATCCCGTGTCCGTCATTTTCAGGGGTCACAATTCGGTGCAGCAATAGCACCTTCGTACTATGACCCGGTGCGCTGGATCTCCAGCGGTGTATGGGAAAGCTGACCCGATGCGCTCCTGCCAATCTGCGAGGGCACACATATCCACTAACCGCATCAACGAGTTGCGGCCATTCGCAGGCGCTTGCTAATTCTGCTTGTCTGTCCCCATCGTATCGCACGGCATCCGGTGCCTGCAGGTGACTTCAGGCACCGCGAGCACTTTGTCGAAGACAGGAACCTTGAGGGTAACTCTTTGGTTGCAAGGCGCTTTGCAGTGGAGTGGGATACGGTTACTGTAATCGTATGGATGGAATCTCCGACGCCCAGGAATCGAATCCGGTGACGCCGGATGTGGTTGCCCCGCAGCCCCGGTGGCTGCAGATCTTCAACCGCATCTTCTGCCGTCATCTGATGAGCATGGCAGTGATTGCGACGGTGGTCGTCATTCTCTCCGGCACGCTGCAAAAGCCGCAGAACCTGGTGCATGATCCCGATCTCTGGTGGCACCTTGCGGATGCGCGTATCCTGACGACCACGCATCACTTTATCCGCATGGAGCCGTATTCCTTTACGGTCGCAGGGCAGCGCTGGGTGAATCCCGAGTGGCTGGGCGAGCTGCCGTACTGGTTTGGCTACCGCATCGGCAGCCTTGCCGGGCTCTATTTAGTGACCGAGATTGGCCTTCTAGCGAACATCTTTCTGCTGTACTGGCGTGGTTACTGGCGCTCGGGTCACTCCGGCGCGGCGTTCTGGGCCACCGGCATCTGCTTCATGCTGATGACGGTGAACGCTGGCCCGCGCATCATTGTTCTTGCCTATATCCTGATGTCCCTGGAGATGGCGATTCTGGAGGCGGCCGACCGCGGGGATACGCGATGGCTGTGGTTTTTGCCTCCGATCTTCTGCATCTGGGTCAACACGCACGGCAGTTGGTTGATCGGTCTTGGATTGCTTGTGCTGCACGTGCTGTGCGGACTGATTCCCGTGCATGCGGGTGTGTTTAACCAGGAGGCCTTCCCCGCGACGACGCGGAAGACTCTTTTGTGGGTCTTGGCAGCCTGTGTCGTTGTGCTGATCATCAACCCCTATGGCTGGCGGTTGATGTGGAATCCAATCGACATGATGGTGAACCAGAAGCTGAATATTCAGAATGTGCAGGAATGGCAGCCGTTAAACCTCGAGCGACTTGCGGGCAAGGTGGCTGCGGGCTGTATCGCGGCGATGGTGATTGCCAACGGGGTAAGCGGCCGCAAGTGGCGGCTGTTTGAGATCGCGGTGGTCTTCTTTGCCTGGTATTCGGCCTTCGATCACGCACGTTTTCTGTTTATGGCCGCAGTGCTGACGGCGCCCATGCTTGCCCAGGACTTGGAGCGCGACCTCTTCCTCGAATCGGATAAAAAGACAATTCCGGCGATGAACCTGTTGATGGTTGCCGGTTCGATCTGGGTCCTGGTTCATTTCTTCCCGTCGCAGGCGAGTTTCGACAAGGGGCTGAAGGAGGCGTTTCCTCTGCAAACGATCGCCAGCATTCAACCGCAATGGCGAACGATGAACTCTGACGGCCTTGGCGGCATTATGGATTTTGAGGGCAAGCCGACGTTTCTTGACTCACGCTTTGATACCTTTGAGCATCATGGGGTGCTGAAGGATTTCCTGGATATTGTGTACTCCCGCGCCCCCCTGCAACTGTTCGACAAGTACAAGATTGACCACGTTTTGCTCTGGCAGACGCAGCCGCTGGCGTATTGGCTGAGTCATACGCCCGGATGGAAGCTGGCTCGCACTGAGGGAACGGGAGACAATACCTTCGTGTTGTTTGAGCGCGCAGCACCAGCCGCACCGGATCAGAACCGATCCGCACCTGTCCCACCTGTTCCCGCTCATTGAGTCAATGAGCGGGAACGCCTGGAGGGGATTATCGTCGCTGGCGCATGCTGGAAGCGCCTAAGGTCATGCGGCCATTCGGCGCAGGAGTGAACCGATGATGCACGGAGTCCGCCGCCTGCTGCTGGCCTTGAGCGTGGTCTGGCTGGTCGTCTCGCTGGTCTTCCTGCTGATCCATCTGGTACCCGGCGATCCGGTGTTGCAGATGCTGGGGGATGGCGCTTCACCCGCAGACGTGGTTGCCCTCCGTCATCAACTGGGGCTGGATCAGCCGCTCGGTCAGCAGTATGTGAACTATTGGAACGGTGTGCTCCACGGCAGCCTGGGCTCGTCGATCCGGCTGCATGAGACGGTGCTCCGCCTGGTCGTCGAGCGCTATCCATATACGATTGCGCTGACACTGGCTTCGCTGGTGCTGGCCCTGGCGCTGGCTCTTCCGGCAGGGATCCTGGCAGCGACAGGGCGCGGCCGGTGGCGCGATCCTGTGCTCTCAGTCGTGAGTCTTGGCGGCCTCTCGGTGCCGGGGCTGGTGCTCGGGCCTGTGCTGATTCTGGTCTTCTCAATTCGCCTGGGATGGCTGCCGGTTTCAGGTGCGAGCGGCAGCGGCAGCGGAATCGACTGGCGGTATCTTGTGCTGCCGGCGGTCGCAATGGGCAGTTCGCTGGCCGCGATTCTGACGCGCATGGTGCGCACCGCGATGCTCGAAGAACTGGGGCAGGACTACATTCGCACGGCGCGGGCCAAGGGACTGACGGAAGCTGCCGTGGTGTGCCGGCATGCGCTGCCGAACGCGCTGGTACCAATCATTACCGTGGTGGGTTTGCAGTTTGGCGCGCTGCTGGCGGGTGCGGTGGTTACCGAGACCATCTTCAGTTGGCCGGGGCTGGGCAGGCTGGTTGTAAGCGCCATTGCCAACCGCGACTACGCCCTGGTGCAGGGGTGCCTGCTGACGATTGGATTGACGTATGTGCTGGTGAACCTTCTGACAGACACGGTCTATACGTGGGTGAACCCGCGTATGCGCGGATGACGGGAAGACATTGCCGCTCTAGCTGCGTGCGGCCGATCGGCCGATTTTTTCAGTTGCACTGTCGAGGTGGACAATCTCGGGCTGCAGTTTGCCGCCGGGCTCGATCGTCAGCATGCCCACGCTCACGGGCAGTTCGAAG
The DNA here is from genome assembly GCA_028873155.1 of Acidobacteriota bacterium. Classification (GTDB taxonomy): domain Bacteria; phylum Acidobacteriota; class Terriglobia; order Terriglobales; family Acidobacteriaceae; genus Telmatobacter. Next base: position 3,732 of record JAGWML010000024.1, on the reverse strand, counting down.
CGCCTCGGTCCGCAGGAGCCGGGATTAAAGTACAGCACCTCTCGGTGCCACTCGATGTGAGACCGATGCGTATGGCCGTACAGCACAGCGGAGAACTTTGCTGCGGCCGGGTCGAGATGCAGCGACGCGCGATCGTGGAGAAGATAGAGGTAGTGCCCTTCAAAGAGGAGCACGTCGGTCTCGGGCAGGCGGCTGCAGGGGCCCGTGCGATCGATGTTGCCGCGCACAGCGTGGACGGGAGCGATGCGTGCGAGTGCCTTGAGGATTTCACCGCCGCCTACGTCGCCCATGTGAAGAATGTGGTCACAGCCTTCCAGCGCCGCCAGAGCTTCCGGCCGAAGCAGGCCGTGCGTATCGCTCAAAAGGCCGAGCTTCACCGGCTGAAGCTGAAAATCTCGGTCCAGCGCATCAGAGATTTCTTCTTGGGCGTCTCCCACGGGCGCGCGAAGGGGTTGCTGACCATCCGGAGCGTGCCGGGCTGGTTCGGCTCTTCGAGCGCGATGCAGTAGAGGCCACTCCAGTTCCTCTGCCAGCGCCACTGCCGGTTGGTGCTGCGAGAGTTCCGTTCAATGTGGCCGGTCGCGTAATCGGCAGAGAGCTCGTGCCGGCAGAAGACGCATCGCGGCGCGGCATTGCTGCGAAAGGCGCCGCCGCAGGCGCATGGCGCCAGCAGATGCTCCCACTCCTGCTCGATGACCTGGAAGTGTGCGGATGTTGGCGGTTGCATGGCCGGGAAAAAGCGCTTGTAGCTGCAAACGGCTACCGTGCCGCAGGTGTCGCAGTAGGCATAGCTGCTCTCTCCGAATCCGGAGTGCCAGAGTGAATACTTATACTTCCGCAAGCAATGCTCACATTCACCCGCGTGCAAGTTGTGCATGCCCCCCATCATATACCGATTGTCAGCCGCGTCCTAGGGTCAAGCCGGTCGCGCAGTCCATCTCCGAGCAGATTGAATCCCAGAACGGAACAGGCAACGGCGGCCGCGGGGAACAGGACAAGGTGGGGTGAGTCAAAGAGATGGAGACGGGCGTCGTTGAGCATCCCACCCCAACTAGGTGCCGGTGCGGGGATGCCGAGGCCCAGAAAGGACAGGGTGGCCTCGGCAAGAATAACCCCAGCCATGCCAATCGACGCCTGCACCAGGACCGGCTGAACGATATTGGGAAGAATGTGGCGCAGGAAGATGCGCAGCCCGCCGGCGCCGAGCGCGCGGGCGGCGTCCACATAGTCCAGGCTGCGCACGGCCATCACCTGCGCGCGTACCAGACGGGCGTATCCGGCCCAGCCGCCAATGGCGAGGGCGAGAACCAGATTGGTAAACCCTGAACCAAGAAAGGCAGCGAAGGCGATGGCCAGCAGGATGCCCGGAAGCGCGAGAAACGTGTTCATCGCGAATGTGGTAAGAGCGGTGTCGATCCATCCTGCGTTGTACCCGGCAAAACCGCCAATGGTGAGACCAAGCAACAGGGACACAGTCACAACACTGACGGATACGGCGAGCGAGAGGCGAGCGCCCCAGATCAGACGGGAAAAGGTATCGCGGCCCAGCTCATCGGTGCCGGCCCAGTGGTGCAGGCTGGGGCTTTCCAGCCGATGTTCCAGATCGATGGATGCGGGATTGTAGGGCGCGATCCACGGAGCGGCGAGGCCCGCGACAACAAATGCGGCCAGCAGCACCATGCCCACAACCATCAGGGGCTGCGCGCGAAATCCGGCGAGGGTGGAGGTCGGTGCAGATGGTGGCGCGGTCGGCATAGGCACAGCAAGGATACCGCGCGACACTGTGCACAAATTCGGGTTCAAAGAAACATGCACGAAATTCGTTTGGCCGTGGCTGCACTTCTGGCAGTGGTCGTTGGGGTTGGCGGCGCAAGTGCTCAGTCGCCCTTCTATGTGCAGCAGGGTGCGGCGGGTGGCATGCGTGAGGCAGCCGAGCAGATCTTCGCGCTGGCGAACCAGGCGCGCGCTCAACATGGCGCCGGGCCACTCCAATGGGATGGCAACCTGGCCGAAGCTGCGCGGCAGCACTGCCTGCGCATGGCGGCGGAGGGGCCAATCTCCCATCAATATCCGGGCGAGCCGGATGTGACCGAACGCGCTGGACACGCCGGCGCACACTTCAGCCTGATTGAAGAGAACGTCGCCGTGGGGCCAACGGCGGCGGAGATTCATGATGAATGGATGCACTCACCGGGACATCGCAGCAACCTGCTGAACCCCGAGGTGAACCGCGTAGGCATCGCTGTGGTGGCGGCGCGCGGCACGCTCTACGCCGTGGCGGACTACGACCGCGGGGTGGTGTCGATGGATCGCGCGCAGGTGGAGGCACGCGTTGCCGAGCTGCTCCAACCGAGCGGTGTGGCGATTGTGCGCAACAACAGTGCGGCGCGCGAGGCGTGCAGGATGGATTCCGGGTCGCCATCCAGCGATGCTGCTGGAACGCCGCACTTCATCATGCGCTGGCAGGACTCGGATCTATCGCAGTTGCCGCCGGCACTGCGCCAGAAGCTGGCCTCGGGCCAGTATCGCCGAGCGGAGATTGGGAGCTGCCCTGCGCAGAACATGGGCGGCGACTTCACGGCATATCGCGTGGCAGTGCTGCTGTTTTAAGCGGATCAGCCAAAGCTCTGGAACTTTTTCCAAAGCACAGCGATGGGTAGGCGCGGCGGTCCGCAGACGAAGATATCCGGATGATCTTTGCTCTCTTCGCTGCGCACGCCTTCCGAGTTGCTGTTGTGCCCGGCCAGCCGGCAGCCGGTAAAGATCTCGTTTGCCTGTTGCGAAGAGAGGCCCAGAACGATCAGCGTCGTCGGCGGGGGCGTGGGATAGCCGCGCAGCCATTCGGAGTTTGTGGTGCCAATCGGTGTGGGCAGTCCGTACTGTGGGCCGAGAATTTCGATGGCGCCGTATTCTCCGTAATTGCCGGTTGTGATGCCGAGATGGGCCTGCTGATCCGGGGGCAGCGAATCGCGAATGGCTGCCACGGTACGCACCAGTTCATTCCAGCCAATCTCTTCGCGCAGGTCGCCATTGTTCTTGAGCGCAAACGCGCGCAGCGGGCCGGAAGATGCGACGGGCACAAGAAGCGCAATCAAAAAGGCGCCGCAAACGGCGACTCCCGCGAAATAGACGGTTGGCAGAGTGCGGCGGGCAAGCGCGGGCAGTCGCTCCAGCCAGCGCTCTGCAACGGTTGAGCCCATGGCCAGTAGCATGGGATAGACAGGGGCCACGTAGTAGAAGCGGCCTTTGCTCGCGAAGAAGACAGCGACCGGAATCACCGCCATCCATGCGAGCGTGCGATAGCGCCTGCTGCGGAAGAAGGCAATCAGGCCGGCGATCCAGACGGGCACAGAAAAGAGATTGGCGCCATAGAGGATCTGGTCGCGCAGAAAGCCGTCGGTGCGCCCCTGGGCCACGTCGCGCGCATGAATATGCTGCAGAAAGCGGTAGGAGATGAAGTCATGGTGCACGAGCCAGACGAAGTTGGGTAGAAACAGGAGCAGCGCCAGGCCTACGCCCGCCCAGAACCAGCCGCTGCGCATGTGGCGCCGCGCCGGAGTGAGCAGCATGCCGAACACGATGCCTGCGATGAAGAAGACGATGGAGTATTTCGTCTCCAGGCCGAAGCCGAGCGCAGCGCCGATGGCGAACCACCAGCGCGGATCTTCAGTGGTGAGCAGGCGCAGAATGCACCATGCAGCAAGCACCCACCAGAGGAAATCGAAGCTGGTG
>JAGWML010000246.1 GCA_028873155.1 Acidobacteriota bacterium | reverse complement strand
TGCGGCATGCCGGCTTTACGCTGAAGGTCGATCGGCAACAATGGATGCGCGAATCCAGATGAAGGCCAGGTGTCCTCATCCACATCGAGGAACCAGATGGCGTCGGCCTGCAGTCCGGCCGACTCGGAAGGCCCCGTGACGAGCACCGGAGCATCTTCGGATTCGGGTGCGAAGAGCGTCTGCGTCATCCCATGGGAGAGAGCCGCGAGAAAGTCACGCCACGACACTCTGGCCCCGTCAAAGCCGAGCGAGGCACAGGTATCGAGCGCTTCGTTCCATCGGCGCAGGGACTGATACTCAGCGCTGGAGAAGTCACGGGCGTCTTGCGGACGCATCGTGTGGATGAGCTCGGTTGCCCACTCGCTCCATTCTGAAGGGCGTTTGATCGGGCGCTCTGCATCTTGCAGCTGCTTCTGCGCCGTTGACATGCGTTGCGACCAGGGGAGCGGCACGGGCGTATGACGATTCGAAATCTGGATGAAGGTACTCAGCTTCCAGGATGGCCGCTGCATCCCTGCGTCACGAAGACTGCGCATGGCGGCCTGCAGTGCGAGCGTTTCCTGCTGGCTGCTGGCGGAGATGCCCGTCGTGAAGAGCCAGTCGATTGCGCCTTCCTCCAGAGGCTCCGAGAGCCAGCGCAACATCAGATGAAAGGCCTTCGGCACATCGGCTTCAGCGAGCGGGATGCCTAGCGAGAATTCATACGGAACTGCAGAGTCGCCTGGGAGATGCTCCATGAATGCGCGCTGCAGGCTGCCGCGCATGCGGTCCATATTCTGTGCGATGACCAGAATGCGTGCGGACACGTGCTCGCGCAGGAAGCGGCCGCACCAGGAGGCACATCCTTCCAGTTCCTGCAGCGAATCCGAGGCGCTCCAGTAGCGGACTGTATGGGCAGGGGCAGATGGATCTGCAAGCTGCCATGGACCCCAGGCCTGAAGAAAGGATTCCTGCGTTGGTTGGAGCCGATCAAACCCGACAGCCAGGAGCGGAGCGCGAGCGGAGGAATCCGATGCGAGCCACGGAAGGAGCTCCAGTGGAACTTTGCTGGGACTGATCAGGTTCCGCGCACGGCATGTCTCTTCAAATATGTCGATCCACTTACTGAAGCTCGCCTTGTCCTGAACCCAATGCTTCCGTGCCGATGCCGCCAGGTGAGACGGCGCATAGGCGCAGAGGGAGGAGTAGCCCTGCAGAGCAAGTTGCGCCATGCGATCGCGTGCCTCAGGCAAAAGCCCGGTGAGGCTGGATTCTCTCGAAATGATGTCGGCCCAGAGCTTCTGTTCCTGAGCATGATTGAGAACGAGACAGTCGCTCTGCGTATAAAGGTTCCAGGCGGAAAGCAGAAAAGTCGACCAGTCGAGGATCTGCGGGGAGGGCCAGGCGTGTTTGCCTTCAGAGGATCGCTGCCTGTGATACGCAGAACGGAGACTGCGCGCAGCGCGGTCGCTGGCGGCCACAATCGTGCCGCCATCATGTAGCCAACGATCGAATGCAGGATTGAGCGGAAGGCTCATCTCTGGGTTATACGATGCGGCCATCCGGCTCCGTCAACTCCGCTAGGACGCAAGGGATGCACTGATAGTACACTGAACGGTGATTCGACGACTCATCCCTGCAATTGGCCTGTTTTGTGTGCTTTGTTCAGGCTGCCATGCTGGCAAGCAGAGCCAGCAGACGCAGACGGCCACACCCAGCTACAAGGTCTACCGGTTGCGCGGGAAGGTAGTGGCGGGCAATCCCACGACGGGTGAGGTCACTGTCGCCCACGAAGCGATCCCCGGCTTTATGGATGCGATGACCATGCCGTACAAGCTGAAGGACCCCAGCATTCTGAGCGAATTGCATCCCGGCGACGTGATTACGGCGGATCTGCTGGTCTCGCAGGATGCGGATGCAGACGTGCTGCTGGACCATATTGTTGTGGTGGCGCAGGGAAAGCCCGATTACAAGCCCACATCGCTCTATCACGTTCCTGAAGCGGGTGACGCCGTGCCGGATTTTGCACTGCGCAACCAGGATGGGCGGGCGATTCATGTGGCGCAATTTCGCGGGAAGGCGCTGTTGATCACGTTTATTTACACCCGCTGCCCACTGCCGAACTTCTGCCCTCTGGTGACGCATGACTTCGCGGTCATCGAGCGGGAACTCGCAAGAGATCCAGCGCTATTGAAGAAGACGCACCTGTTCTGCATCAGCTTTGATCCGGAGCACGATACGCCGGCGCGGCTGCGCGCCTATGGCGCGACGTACATCGGCAGCGATCAGCCGGAGGCATTCGCGCACTGGAGTTTTGCTGTGCCGGAGAGGAAGAATCTGGACACGCTGGCGAAATACTTCGATGTTGGCATCACGACCGATGCCAATGGTTCGATTACCCATACGCTTTCCACGACGCTGATTGGGCGCGATGGCAAAGTGGTGCGGTTTTACCCAGGCAATGAGTGGACGACGGACCAGGTGCTTGCCGATCTGAAGCAGGCGGCATCCTGAGTACGCTTTGCGCCGGAATTTGTGCATCGCACGCACCGGCGTCACATCCAAACTACTGCGCATAGAAGAGTGAAAGGGAAGTGAAATGGCAAAGATTACGCTGGTATTTGCGGGGCTGCTTGTGGCGCTTGGGTTGGCCGGATATGTGGGAACGGGAAGCCAGCATCCGACGGCGCTCATTCCGGCCGGCTTTGGCGTGCTGCTGGGCATCTTTGGTTTTCTTGCCATCAGCCCGAGTGAGGCGCGGCGCAAGCTGTTCATGCACATCAACGTGACGATTGGCCTCGTGGCCTTTCTGGGCGGAGCGGCGGAGGCTGTTCGTGGTTACGTTCACGCAACATCCGCAGGACTGCAGCCGGACATGATTGCGCTGGCCTCGAAGATCACCATGGCCGGCCTGATGCTGGTCTATGTGGCTCTGTGCGTCCAGTCGTTCATCGCTGCACGACGCGACGGAAAGGTTTAGCTGATGGGCGGAATGCGCGGTGCGGGCCTGGATATGGGGATGCGAGCGGAACGCTCGACAGAGAAGCACGGCAGTCGTGCGGGCAAATCCGACTTGTCCAAGCGCAAGATCAGCATGAAGAAACTCTGGCCGCAGGTTTTGGCCCTGGTGGCTCCGCGCAAGGGCCTGCTGGTGGCCGGCATTTTGCTGATGGCCATCAACCGCGTTGCCGGCCTGGTCCTGCCGTATACCGCCAAGCCGCTGCTGGACAATGTGCTATCTCCATTGCACCCGCGGCCCGATTTGCTCCCGAAGATTATTGCGCTGGTTTTTTCGGCGATGGTGGTGCAGGCGCTGACTTCGTTCTCGCTGACACAGTTGCTTTCCAAGGCCGGTCAGCGACTGATCGCCGAGATGCGCCGCCAGGTGCAGAAGCATGTCGGCCTGCTCTCTGTTGCCTACTATGACGAAAACCGCACAGGCACATTGGTTGCGCGCATTATGAGCGACGTGGAAGGCGTGCGCAATCTGGTGGGGACGGGGCTGGTGGAGTTTGTGGGCGGCATGCTCACAGCTGTGCTTGCATTTATCTATCTGCTGCATCGGAGCGTCGTTGTCACGCTGACGGTTTTCTCGGTGGTGGGCGCATTTGTGTTTGTGCTGCAGTACGGCTTCAAGGTGATTCGGCCGATCTTTCGTGAACGGTCGAAGATCAATGCCGAGGTCACGGGGCGGCTGACGGAATCACTGGGCGGCGTGCGCGTGATCAAGGGCTATCATGCGGAGTCGCGCGAGCACGATGTCTTCTCGGGTGGCGTGGAGCGCCTGTTGAACAACGTGATGAAGTCGCTGACCATGACCAGCGTGCTGAGCTCGGCTTCAACCACGGTGCTGGGCCTGGTGTCTGCCCTGGTGATGTGGCTCGGCGGGCACAGCGTTCTGCAGCATACGTGGACGGTGGGCGACTACTTCAGCTACAACA
>JAGWML010000023.1 GCA_028873155.1 Acidobacteriota bacterium | reverse complement strand
GCAATGGTATCGACACATGGTCCCACCGTGACGACAACCTCTACGTCGCCGCCTGTGCCGGAGCAGGGCAGGCCGCCGCCACACGCGCCTTCGCAGCGATCGAAGAATCGGCTCCAATTGATCTCGTCTTTTCTGTAGGCTGGGCCGGCGCGCTCAACGCGCAAAGCTCCGCGGGCCACGCCTACAACATCGCGGGAGTCATCGACGCCCGCACCGGCGAACGCTTCCAATGCGACGCCGGGGCAGGCGAACACTGGCTCGTCACCAGCCCCGTCATTGCTGGCCAGGAAGAAAAGCGCCGCCTTGCCTCCGCCTACAACGCCACTCTCGTCGACATGGAAGCTGCAGCCGTTGCCCGCCTGGCTGCCATGCGCGGCATCCCGTTCTACGCCATCAAAGGCGTGAGTGATGCAGTCGACGCACGGCTCCCCGACATGAATCCGTTCCTTGCACATGACGGTCGCTTTCATACCGCCCGCTTTACTCTGTATGCTCTTTTGCGCCCCTGGTACTGGCAGCCATTGGCGCATATGGGAGAAAATAGTAAGAAAGCCGCCACAGGCATCGCGGAGAAGATCCGCGACTTTCTCCAATAGACGAGGTCAAACCAGGAAACCGAATGGCTACGCAAATTTCCGGCGTGGAAAGCCGCATTGATTCCGCAATTCCGTCCACCATGCGCGCCGTTGTCTATCGCGGCGTCAATGATATGCGCGTGGAGACTGTCCCTGTTCCGCGCATCGGTCCCGGCGAGCTGCTCATCAAGATCGCGACCTGCGGCGTCTGCGGAACCGATCTGAAAAAGATTCACAGCGGTTCTCATTCTGCGCCGCGCATCTTCGGCCATGAGATGGCTGGCACAATCGTCGCAGTCGGGGAAGGCGTCACCTCCTATCGCCTTGGCGAGCGCGTCATGACCTTTCATCATGTCCCCTGTGGCACCTGCTACTACTGCCGCAAGCAGACGCCCGCGCAATGCCCGCTCTACAAGAAGACAGGCGTCACTGCTGGCTTTGAACCCTCCGGCGGCGGCTTTGCCGAGTACATCCGAGTGATGGACTTCGTCGTCAACAACCGCGGCGTCGTGCGCATTCCGGACGGCGTCCCATTCGAGCAGGCGGCTTTCATCGAACCGCTGAATACCGTCATGAAAGGCGTCAAGCTGCTCAATCTCGCCCCCGACGACACTGTGCTCATCATCGGCCAGGGGCCCATTGGACTGATGCACGCCGCACTTGCCAGCCGCATTGCGGGCAAGGTGCTCACCTCCGATCTCTACCCTGAGCGCCATGCCATCGCCGCGCGCTTTGGATTGAAACATCCCATTCATCCGGGAACTGAAGACGTCGTCGAACGCGTTCTGGCGGAGACCGACGGCCGCGGAGCGGATGCTGTCATTCTTGCTGTCGGTGGCAATGCGCTCATCCGCACCGCCATGGATGCCGCCCGTCCCGGTGGCAAGGTAATGCTCTTTGCGCAGACCCAGCACGGCGAGGTGACGATTGATCCAGCCGCCGTCTGCGTCGACGAAAAAACGCTCATTGGTTCCTATTCGTCTTCCTTTCCCATCCTTGACGAGGTCACTGGACTCATCTTCGGTGGCTATCGCAACGGGTTCGATCTCACGCAGCTCATCTCGCACCGTTTTTCCATTGAAGACGCGGTGCCCGCAATTGAAGTAGCTTCGCACCCCAAAGCAGACTCCATGAAGATTATGATTGAGCCTGTTCCCGGCGCAGGAGCAGAGTAGGGGGGCCATGCCGCGCTCTGTCAAGGACGCAATCAAGCGCAGCCGTTCCACGGTTGAGACTGTGGTGGAGCATGGCCGTGCCACCGTTGAAACTGCGCTTGAACATGGCCGCGCGACAGTGGAGGAAGCCCTCCACCATGGCCGCGCAACGGTCGAGAGCGCGCTCTTTCATGGTCGCGCAACGGTGGAAACCGCGCTCTATCACGGCCGCGCCACCATGCAGGCCGCGGTCCTTCATGGCCGCGAAGATATCCGCATTGAAAGTGTCCCGGTGCCCAAAGCTGAGGCAGGCGAGCTCATTGTTCGCGTGGGCGCGGCGCTCACCTGTGGAACCGATCTGAAGGTCTTTCGCCGCGGCTATCACGCCCGCATGATCGTTCCCCCTGCGCTTTTTGGCCACGAACTGGCGGGCACGGTAGTCGAGGCTGGCGCGGGCGTCACGGACTTCGCTCCCGGCAACCGCGTAGTGGCGCTCAACTCCGCTCCTTGCGGCCGGTGCTACTTCTGCGAGCGCAACCAGGAGAACCTCTGCGATGATCTGCTCTTCAACAACGGCGCCTATGCCGAGTTCATCCGCATCCCCGCGCGCATCGTTGCCAAAAACACATTGATTGTTCCCGATCATGTGCCGCTTGAGCATGCCGCGCTCACCGAGCCACTGGCCTGCGCCGTCCATGGCTTCGAGGATTCGCATCCGCATCCCGGCGACACCGTCGCCGTCATAGGCGGTGGCCCGTTGGGGCTCATGATGGTTCACGTTGCCGCGCTGGCGGGATGTGAGGTCATCGCCGTCGTCAAGCATGATGGCCAGGTCATCGCAGCCAGAGCGCTGGGCGCGACGCATGTTGTGCAAGCCACTACGATTCGCAAGGCCATCCGTGACACGCGCGCTCTCACGCCGAATGATCGCGGCGTTGATATTGCCATTGAAGCCGTCGGCTTGCCTGACGCCTGGGAAGAGGCTGTCGAGATGGTGCGTAAGGGCGGCACTGTCAACTTTTTCGGTGGCTGCGCAGTCGGCACGCGAGTCAATCTTGACACCAACCGCATCCACTACAGCGACATCACGCTGCGCGCCACCTTCCACCACACGCCGGCTATCTGTCGCGAGGCGCTCAACCTCATCGCCGGAGGACGCTTCCAGGCAAGTGCGTTCATTACCGGCCACGCGCATCTCTACGAGTTGAACCGCGTCTTCGAAAAGCTGATGAGCCGCAACAGCGAAATCAAGACGGCGATTGTGCCCTGAATGAGGCCCCGATTGTGACCCCTGCAACTCTGCATTCAGCATCGGAAGCGACGACCACGGAGGCCTTGCTGGCCCGCGGATGGGCGGCGCTTCCAGCTTCCTATCGCATGCCGCAGGTTACGCCGTCCCTCGCGGAGGCGCGGATGTGGTGCAGGGAACTGGCCGAATCGCACTACGAAAATTTTCATGTGGCCACATGGTTCCTGCCCAAGGCGCTCATTCCTCACTTCCACGCGATCTATGCGTACTGCCGCGTATCGGATGACCTGGGAGACGAAGTCGGCGAGCGCGATGCCTCGCTCGCGTTGCTGGACTGGTGGGGGCGCGAACTCGACGCCTGCTATGAAGGCCGCGCACAGCATCCGGTCTTTGTCGCGCTGGTTGAAACGATTCGCGCGTGCTCCATTCCTAAAGAGCCCTTTTCCGACCTTTTGACCGCTTTTCGTCAGGACCAGACCGTCACGCGTTACCGCACCATGCAGGACGTGCTTGGCTACTGCCGCTATTCAGCCAATCCGGTCGGAAGGCTTGTTCTGTACGTGTGCGGCTATGCCGACGAGAAGCGCTTCAAGCTTTCCGACGCGACCTGCTCCGCGTTGCAACTGGCAAACTTCTGGCAGGATGTGCGCATCGACTGGACCAAGGATCGTGTGTACATTCCCCAGGAGGACATGCAACGCTTCGGCGCCTGCGACCAGACCATTGCCGATGGCATTGCGACACCGGAGTTCAAGGCGCTGCTCAAGCACGAAGTTGACTTCGCACGCAGCCTCTTTGAAGAGGGGTTGCCACTCATCGGCATGGTGGGCAGCGATCTCGCCCTTGACCTGGATCTCTTCAGCCGCGGCGGCCTCGCCATTCTGCGCGCCATTGAGCAGCAGGACTACGACGTGTTGCGTGCGCGCCCTTCGTTGTCCAGGTCCACGAAGTTCGCATTGGTTCTGCGTGCGGTCAGCGGCAAACTGCTGCCGTCCTTCCGGCTCAGGGCCCACGCCACAGGGAAGACGGCTTGACGCACGACACCACATTGGAGCAGGCCTACGCGGTCTGCCGGGCCATTGCCAGGCGTGAGGCGAAGAATTTCTATTACGCCTTTATCGCGTTGCCGCCCGCGCGCAAAAATGCCATCTGCGCCATCTACGCCTTCATGCGCAAAGCAGACGATCTGGCCGACGACGAATCTCTTTCGCGCGATGAGCGCAGGCGCAGGCTGGAGACTTGGCTCGCCGATTGGCGCGGCGTTTGTCATGGAGGCGACTCGTCGGACCCGGTCTTCCGTGCCGTTCGCGACGCAACCGAGCGCTTCTCAATTCCGCTCAACCTGCTCGATGAACTGGTCGCCGGCACTACGATGGACCTGAAGACAACCGCCGATGCCGCGCCTGATACCTACGCCACCTTCGACGACCTCTATCGGTATTGCTACCTCGTCGCATCGGTTGTGGGCCTGGTCTGCATTCATATCTTCGGTTATAAAGACCCGCGTGCTGAGAAACTCGCCGAGGAGACCGGCATTGCATTCCAGCTGACGAACATCCTGCGCGACGTGGCCGAGGATGCCGAGCGCAGGCGCGTTTATCTGCCGATTGCCGATCTCACCGCGCATGGAATCTCCGCCGAGTCGCTGCTGACGCGGAAGGCCGGTGCACCGCCGAGCTCAGCCGAGAGAGCGCTGCTCGCCGAGATTGCGCAGCGGGCTGAAGGCTATTACAAGTCAGCCGAGCAGTTGATGCCTCTCATCGACCACGAGAGCCGGCCGGCTCTCTGGGTGCTCGTCTCGATTTATCATGCGCTGCTGGTCCGTATTCGCCGCGCAAATTACGATGTTTTCTCAGAGCGCGCCAGCGTGCCGCTCCGTCAAAAGCTGACCATCCTCTGTGTTGGCCTGGCGCGGATGACGGCCGCCCGCATCTTTGGCTGATCTGGAGCGCTGGTAACCCAACTCATGTCTGAGCATGTCCACAAATCGGTTGCAGTCCTTGGCGGCGGAGTCTCGGGCATGTCTGCCGCCTGCTCGCTGGCAGAAGCAGGTTTCCGTGTCACACTCATCGAGAGGCGCGGCTATCTGGGGGGGCGCGCATCGTCCTACCTGCACCCCGGCGTCAACGAAGTCATCGACAACTGCCAGCATGCGCTGATCGGCGCCTACACGAACCTCCTCGGCTTCTACCGTCGAATCGGTGTTGCGGACAAGATCCACTGGACAGCCGACTTCACAATGATTGAGCCCGGCGGTCGACGCTCGGTCCTTGGTTCATCCGCGCTGCCGGCTCCACTGCACGGACTGCCACGGCTCCTCAGCACACATGCCTTCAGCCTCGCAGACAAGCTCTCTCTGACGCGCGCTTTCACCGCAATCCTGCTTGGTCATGCGGACGATCCCAATGAGTCGCTCGGAGATTGGCTGCGCAGGCATCATCAGAGTCGCGGCGCCATGGATCGCTTTTGGCGGCTCGTCATCGCCAGCGCGCTCAACTCTGACATTAGTGAGATCGGTGTTTCTTATGCTTCGATGGTCATTCGCGGACTCTTCATGGATTCGCCGCAGGCAGGCGCATTCGGCATGAGCACCGTGCCTTTGAGTGATCTCTACTCCGGCGTCGAGCCTCACATCGCTCGCCACGGCGGCCGCGTGCTGCTCAACACCATTGTGGAATCGGCGACATGGGATGAAGAAAAGCACCAATGGGAGTTGCGCACGCGCGATGACCTGATCGCAGCGGATTCAATTGTGCTCGCGCTGCCCTTTGAAGCGACCGCCAAACTCATTCCGCAGATGCCGCCGTCGGACGGCGCAGAGAAACTTCTTCGCCAGGTTGTCCGCCATACTCACTGGCCCATCTGCAGTGTGCATCTCTGGTTCGATCGCGAAATCACTGACCTCGATCACGCCGTGCTTCTCGATCGCGAGATTCACTGGATGTATAACAAGGGCCGCCTGCAGCCCTTTCGCAAGCTGAAGGGGAGCTATCTCGAACTTGTCGTCAGCGCCTCGCGCAGCTTTGCGGCGCTGGAGCGCAAACAGGCGATCGATCAGGCCGTTGCCGAGCTTGCTGAATTCTTCCCCGCGGTCCGCACGGCCACGCTCGAAAAGGCCGCGCTCATCAAGGAAGTCCGCGCCACCTTTGGCGTGCCACCAGGCATCGATGCCGCCCGCCCGTCTGCGAACGACGCGCCGTGGCCCAACTGCTTTCTTGCCGGCGACTGGGTCGCAACCGGCTGGCCCTCCACGATGGAAAGCGCGGCGCGCTCCGGGCACCTTGCCGCCGAAGCTCTTTGCGAGGCCGCTGGACGATCACAAGTGTTTCTTGAACCCGATCTCAAGCCACGCGGTCTGATGAGGCTTTTTTCCTGACGACCCATCAGGCCTTTGCTGAACCTGCGGAACACAGCACAGCGGCCCAGTGCCGCACAGATTCTGTCGTCAGCCGTTGACCTGCTCCGTGCGCTGACGCCAGTTGCACAGCGAAGTTGCCAATCGTCGAGCTCTCCGCTTCGCCTGCTTCGACCGCCATGCCCGTGCGCTGCGCCGTCAGGTCCAGCAGCAACTTGTTCCGGCTTCCGCCTCCGAGCACATGAATCCGGTCGAGCCTGCGGCCCAGCATCTGTTGCAGTTGGTCGAGCGCACTCGCGTATCGCGCAGCCAGGCTCTCGAAGATAATGCGCGCAAACAGCGGCTCGTTGCCTGCTATGTCGGGAATGGCCGCATGTCCAGTGGAAGTCAGCTCCGCATTGATGCGCGCAGGCATCTCGCCATCGAGCAGCAGCGACTCCGCATCCACGTTGATGGTTGCAGGGGCCTTTCGCTCCGTTGCCTGCCGCACCAGTTCTTCAATCTGCCACGGTCTTCCTTCGGCGGCCCACCCATCCATGCACTGTTTGATGAGCCACATGCCGTTGACGTTTGTGTGAAAACAGAATCCGCCACCGGCTGCCCCCTGGTTGGTGTACCGTGCCTGCATCGCTTCGGTTTGCGTGATGGGCTTCGGAATCAACGTTCCGACCAGTGACCATGTGCCGGAAGCGATATACGCGCCCGTAGCGAGCGCAGTTGGAATCCCTGCGATGGCAGAGGCTGTGTCGTGGCACGCAGGCGCAATCAGCGTGCAATCGCTGAAAGCCGCGAGGCGGCTGAGCGGTCCCTGCACGCGGCCGAGTGTCGCGCCAGCCGGCACAACGGGCGGGGCTGCTTCGCGCGGAATGCCGAGCGTGCGGAAGAGATCCTCTGCCCAGTCACCCGTCGCAGGGTCAATCAATCCGGTATGCGTGGCGTTGGTATACTCCGCCACACGGCGGCCGCCCAGCCAGTGCAGAATATATTCGGGCAGGCAAACCCACGGCGCATGTGTATCCGTATCGGCCAGCAGTTGATACAGAGAGTTGATGCGCAGCGGCTGTGCGCCGGTTCGCGCAAAAAGTGCTTCCGGCGAAATGATCTTGTCGGCGTGCTGCTTCGTCGCCACCGTGCGCTCATCGCGATAGCAGAACGGTTCACCAAGCGGCTTGCCGTCTGCGCCGAGCCGCACGTAATCCACGGCCCAACCATCCACGCCAATCGAAGCGATCCCATCCGGCGCGGCTTCTGCCGCTTTGCGCAGACCTTCGTCGAGTCCGGCCAGAATGCGGCTCAGCGGCCAGTGGAGGGATTGGCCATCATGCACCGGACCGTTCGGCATCCGGTGCACCAGCTCGATCTGTGGCTTCCCGGCGATCCATCTGAGCAGCGAAACCCTGCAGCTCTCCGCACCCAGATCAATGGCGACGCGCGCTCGTTTGTCGCTCGCCTCCGTACTTGCTGCAGGCCCACTCACCGCAGGAAGGCCTCGGTCAGTCCGCCGTCCACCGGAATCAGATGGCCCGATGTGCAGCGCGAGCGGGGACTGGCGAGAAAGAGGATCGCCTCCGCGCAATCGGCCGGATCGATTGGCTGATGCGTGAGCGTGCGCTTGGCATAGAACGTTGCCAGCAGACCGCGCAGGTCCTCATCGCTCATTGAATCTTCAAATGCGATACCATACTTCGTCAGCGAAGCGCGCACGCGGTCGCGAGGGAACATCGTGGAACCTTTGACCACCGTTGCAGGACTGATGCCATTCACGCGGACACGCGGCGACAGGCCCACAGCCAGTTCGCGCACCAGATGCGACAGCGCTGCCTTACTCACGTCGTACGCTTCACTGCCGCGCTTCGATACCACCGCGTTGGCCGAGCTGGTGAGCACGATTGCGGCGTCGAGCGCCTGATCATTGAATGTCCTGGCAGCCTCATCGGCGAGTAGATAGTTGGCCGTCACATTGATGTCGAGCGTTGTGGCCCACATGGCATCGCTGATGACGCCATCGGGCGACGACGGGAACATCGCTGCCGTGTTGATGAGGATGTCCACGCCTCCAAAGGCGGCAACTGCAGCCTTGATTGCTTTGTCGATGGCTTCGCGATTGCGAATATCCACCGGCGTAACGGCGACAAACTCCTTCGACGTGACACTTTTCAGTTCGTCGGCCACGCGTTTTGCGCCGGCCTCGTCGCGGTCGGCAACCACCACGTGCGCGCCGCGCTCTGCTGCCAGACGCGCCACTTCGCGTCCGATGCCACTGCCTCCGCCGACCACGAGCACAACCCTCCGGCTCAGTTCCTTCTCCGGCGGCTGGCGGCGCAGTTTGGCCTCTTCCAGCGCCCAGTACTCAATCTTGAATGCTTCTAAGGCGGGCAGAGCGACGTAGTTAGTGAAGACTTTGAAGCTTGCCGGGTCCGTTCCTTCACCGCACTGCGGCACAGGCCCCTTCACTTCACCCTCAGCCAGCAGGCTTGCACCTTCCATCACGTGAATCGCGTTGGTATAGAACTCGCCGGTGATGCGCGCTTCCGTCTTGTTCTTGCCAAAGCTGAACATGCCCAGTCCCTGAATCAGTACTACGGTTGGGCTGGCGTCACGCAGGGCAGGGGAGTCGGGCGTGGCAAAGCCGTGATAGTAGGCGCGGTACTGCTCGCGATACTCCGCAAGCGAGGTGTCAATCTGTTTCTTCAGCGCGTCCACGCTCGAATCTGCCGCCCATGGCACAAACAGCGGCCGGATCTTGGTGCGGATGAAATGGTCCGGGCAGCTTGTGCCAAGAAATGCGAGGTCCTTCGCGTGCTTGGAGTTGGCAAACTGAAGCACATCCGGCGCATCGCTGAAGCTGGCAATCCAGCGATTCTGTGCGCTCACGCGGCCGCGCAGATACGGTGCAATCTGGACCGCGAGTTCGCTTCGATTGGCCCGAGCATGCACGGATTCGCCGCCGAAGCGCACAGAGCCCTTGGCCTTGCCGTGACGCGCGATGAACTGACCGATCTGGTCGATGACCGTTAGCGTGTTCACATAGCACTCGCGCTGCGTCTGTCCCCAGGTGAAGAGTCCATGTCCGCCGAGCACGATTCCGTCGCATCCGGGATTGTCAGCGATGGCGCGCTTCAGCATCATGGCGAGCTCGAAGCCGGGGCGCTGCCACGGTACCCACACGAGCGCATGCCCAAACTCGCGGTTGAACTCATCCATCTTCTGCTTGCCATTGGCTGAAGCTGCGAGCGCAATACCCCAGTCGGGATGCAGATGGTCCACGTGGGGGAAGGGAAGAAATCCATGCAGCGGCGTGTCAATTGAAGCGGCAACTGGATTGTTGCGGAAGGTGCAAAGCGGGTACATTGCCACCATGTCATCTTCCGTGTCGACGCCTTTATAGCTGCGCTCCAGCGCCAGCAGCTTCTCCTGGTAGAGGGTGGCAAAGCCCGTGCGCTTCATGCTGCCCAGGTCGCCGCCGGAGCCTTTGACCCACAACACCTCAACCTTTTCGCCGGTCAGTGGGTCCACTTCAACAATCTTGGAACTCGTGTTGCCGCCGGCAAAGTTCGTAATGCGCAGGTCGGAGCCGAGCAGGTTGGAGCGGTAGCGAAGCAACTCGGGTTCATCGAGCGTTGCGGCCACAGCCGGATCCCAGCGGTCATCGAGGAATTGGAGAGAAGGGGAAGCAAGGGTTGCCTGCGTCATACACACCACCACAAGGTGAAGTCAAAGAGCCAGAAAGAAGCATACCAGAACCGAACCAATAGGAACAGTTTTTCTTATTTGAATTTAAGAGCATAGCTACGCAACATTCGTCGTCGATTGCCGACCCGTCTACGAAGCTTTCCCGTTGGTCTCATCCGCCAGTGTTTGCGGAGTCACCAACTGGTGATGCACATAGTTATACGGGGGAACCGTATGTCCGCGCATCAGCGCAATGCCGAGCTGAATCAGACGTGGACCGTACGTGTCCGCCTTGTGCGAAACCGACCCGATGATCGCGCTCTTATCCTTGCGCAACTCGTCCAGCACCTCCGGAATGCAATCCTGGCCCAAGATGGCGAAGCCATCTTCCTGTCCGCTCAGGCGGGCCGCGTCCAGCACGCCCAGGGCGCTTGAGTCGGTTGCCGCAGCCACGAGAATATGTTGCCCTTTGACCTGATCCCGCAGGAATTCGCTGACGGCGCGGCGGCTGGGCTCGCGCATGCCGCGGCCTTCCAACTGAATGAATCGCTCGGCGGGAAGATCCTTTAGCCGTTCTCTGATTCCTTCAAATGCGCCAGTGATGCGGCTTTCCACGAAGCTCCCTGCCTCTGAAAATCCGATCCCCAGTACCCAATCGACCTTGCTCTTCCACTTGCGCTGGGCATGGTGTCCGAGCAGCGATCCGGCTTCAAATCCCGCATCGAAGTTATCGACGCCGAAATATGTCGCGTTGGGGTGCGGCACATCGATCGCGACCAGCGGAATTCCAGCCTTCTTGAGGATATGAGCCACATGCGGAGCCACGCGCTCTTCCACCTGGAATTCAAGAACCAGGTCAACTCGCTTCTGGACGAACTCATGCGCATTTTGAATCGCCGCATCCGGGTCCTGGCGATTATCCAGCACCTGTAGTTCAACCCCGGCGGCTGCCGCGGCTTCTGTCAGGCTTTGTGCCACGGCAACTGAGAACGGCATCTCACCGCTCTGCATGGCAAAACCAAAGCGCAATCGGCGCGGACGCGAGACAAGCCGATACTGGCCATCCTGCGATTGCGCCACGTAGCCGCGATGCACCAGTGTCTTTAGGATGCGATAGACGCTTGTCTTTGAAATGTGCGTCTTCTGAAATACATCTTCCAGTGTGACGGGAGCATTCTGCTGCTCAAGCAGTTCCAGAACGTCGAGAGCCTTGGACAGAATGGGAATCAGGTAGAGCCGCTTAATCTTCGCCTTCGGCAAGCTTGCGCCCCTTTCGCGTTCGTTTCAATAGCGAAACCTGATTCTACAATACTCCGTCCTTACGCATAGCTGCCAACTCGCGCCTGTCGTCCAGCACGCTCCCGCGCAACCCGTTCCACGTATCCGCCGTCGCGCAGGGCCTGAATGGGGTTGGCGGGCAATCCGCGCGCCACACGCCAGGCCTGCGTCAAGGGCCGTACATCGCTCCAGAAAGCGCCGCGGAAAAGCTCTTCCGCCGCCACCAGGTCGCACGATTGCTGCAACTGCGCCAGTTTTTTGCGGTCCACCAGCGCGGCTTTGAGCCACAGTTCCTGCGCCGTGACGACCGTCTGCACGGTCGCTTCTACCTTCCCCTTCAGGTTGTGGCTCTGGTCCACCATAAATGCGATGTCCAGATTGAGACCGTCTTCCTGCGCGGAAAGGATCTCGTGGAAGATGCGGAAGATCTGGTACGGATCAATGGAGCCGAGAGTCAGGTCATCGTCGGCATAGCGTCGGTCATTGAAGTGGAACCCGCCCAGCAGACCCGTGTGCAGAAGCCATGCAACAATCTGCTCGATGTTCTGCGAAGAGTAGTGATGGCCCGTGTCCACCAGCACCCGGGCCTGTGGACCGGCCGTGCGGGAGAGATGGGAGGACATGCCCCAGTCGGCAATGTCGGTGTGATAGAAAGCAGGCTCGAAGGGCTTGTACTCGATCAGCAGGCGCTGGTACGGAGCAAGGTGCGCATGCGCGATGCTGAGCGACTCCTCGAGCCAGCCGATGCGCTTTCGAATGCTCTGCGTCCCAGGATAATTCGAGCCATCTGGCAGCCAGAGTGACAGGTCGCGCGAGCCAAGCTGCGTGGCAATCTCAATCGACTCCAGCATGTGCTGGTTGGCCCGGCGCCGGATTTCAGTCGAAGGATTGCACAGCGATCCGAATTTGTAGTCCTGATCCTGAAAGAGGTTCGGGTTGATGGATCCAGAACGGATGCCGTAACGGCTCTCCATCTCCCGCACCTGCGCGACATCCCGCACGCCATTCGGAAGATCCCAGAGAACGTGCAGTGCCAGGGTTGGAGTCGATCCGGTGAGCCGCATCACTTCGGCTGCATCGCTGAATTTTTCTTCCAGCGTGGAAGCCGCTGCATCCTGAACATACTTCCCAAACCTGGTCCCGGTATTGGCGAAGCCCCAGGAAGGAATCTCGATCTGAAAGCTGTCGAGCGCTTTCACTGCCTGGTCAAACGTTGCGGAATCTGTCTGTGTCATCTGAGCCTGCTTTCACACTGCTCGTGCCATCGGGTCTGTTGATCGGGCCATAGATAAAAAGCATGAGTTCATCCGCTGGAGGCACAAGCCACGCAGATTTCTGGGGCAAAGCTCAGAACACGCCGGTGTGACCTGTGTACATTCAAGCTATAAAACTCCTACCCGCCGAAGTTGGAGGTTCCCCAACATGAAATCGGTATCGTATTCGATAGAGAGATGAATTGTCTATTGCAATTTAAGACATTTCATTCAAGTGGTCAAACCACTTGGTTTTTGTACACCCTTCTACTCAGTCGAAACGCTCAAGGCTTTGGTTCGCTCGGTCTCGTTCGGTGCAGGCCCCTTCGTTGGACGCTGGGCACCACGGGTCGGTTGACAACTCATTGTGGAAGAACCCGGTACCCAGTGAAGAAATTCGGTGCGAGCAATGCTGGACGCAGGTATGGAACCATAGGCTTACGCCGGCTCATCGCTCCAGTCGCAGTCGATGGTTCGGCGCTCTTCGGAACTTTGCGCCACCCACTCCAGAATGCGCGCCACGCGCCATGCATCAAGGGCTGAAACGGGAGCGGGAGCGCGGCCCAGCACGGCATCGCGAACGCCCGCGTAGTAGAGCCGGTAGTCTCCGGGTACTGGTTCGACAGGTCGGCTCACCATGCCACCGTCTGCTGTGGCGGCCAGCGCTCCCCAGGCCGCGGCCGGCTCCTTGCCCCAGTCCTCCGCCTCGATGTGTGTGACCTGATTCAGTGCCGCCTCCTGTGGATCGACGCCGTGCTTCCAGTAATTGCCGTGCGTTCCACGCAGGTGATAGCGCGGGCGGGCGAGAGAGGACAGGCAGTTTGCTCCAAGCTCCACGGTCAGTCCTTCGTAATCCAGACGTGCGGTGAACGCATCGTTTGCGCCTTCACCGTCGCGCTCCCGCCTCACCTCGCCACAGATGGCCTTTGGCCTTCCAAAAAGCGCGAGGATCTGATCAGTCACATGGGTACCCAGATCCAGCAGCATGCCTCCGCCCTGTCCGGGATCGTCCTTCCAGGGGCGGCGTGTCTGCCCCGGATTCCAGCGGTCAAAGGTGGACTGCATGAAGACCAGACGCCCGAGCGCACCTTCTTGCAGCAGCTTCTGAATCGTCCGGAAATCGCCATCCCATCTGCGGTTGTGAAACGGAATCAACTGCACGCGGCGCTCGCCTGAGAGCCGGATGAGCTCGGCGATCTCAGACGAACGCACGGCTGTTGGCTTGTCGACAACCAGATGCTTGCCGGCCGCGATCACCTGCTTCGCTACGTCAAAGTGGCTGCCGCTCGGTGTGGCCACGACCACCAGATCGATGGATGCGTCGCCGAGCAACTCTTCGAGCGCCCGATAGATGCGAATGCCTGGATAGCGTGCCGCGGCATGATCAGAGCTGCGCTCAACAACTGCCGCAAGCTCCAGACCATCGACGGAAGAGATCAGCGGCCCGTGAAAGACACGGCCCGCCATGCCAAAGGCCACCAGGCCAACTCGAATCATATTCTCTACTTGCTCCCCGGATTGGTGTACTGCGCGGGTTGCGCAACGCGCCGTCAACCTTCGAGTTTATATCGCGTCTCGGCCAGCCGATAGAGGCGTCGCCATACCAGCCGGTTCACGGTGACCACCATCAGCGCCATCATAATGGTGGCCAGCAGCAGGGTGCCAAACCTGCCGGCGTCCGTTGCGGCGCTGATCTGTGCGCCCAGTCCAAGCGTCTGCAAGGTCCGGTCGCCGATGTGGAAGTACTCGGCAACGATCGAGGCGTTCCATGCGCCTCCCGATGCCGTAACGAGCCCCGTGATGAGGTAGGGAAAGATACCGGGCAGGATGAGCGTGCGCCAGCGCTGCCAGCTGCCGAAGCGGTAAACCGCTGCCGCTTCCTTCAGGTCTGAGGGAATCGCCATGGCGCCGGCAATCACGTTGAACAGGATGTACCACTGCGTTCCCAGGAGCATCAGCGCGATCGACCCCACGCCGAGACCGCCGCCGATGCGAATCAGGCCGACGAGCAGAACAGGGAAGAGCGCCGTGGCGGGAACCGATGCGACCACCTGCGTCACTGGCTGCAGAATACGCGCCAGCCGCGGGTTGAAGCCGATCAGCACGCCCAGTGGAATCGTCCACGCAGCGGCCAGAGCCAGCGCGGCATTCACGCGCAGAAAGGTGGCTCCTGCTCCCAGCAGCAGGAGCCGCAGGTCGCCCCACGTCATGCTGTGCAGCAGATGAAGCGCCGATGTTCCGCCCCAAATGGCCAGAAGAACTCCGAAAACGCCGAAGCCAACCTGCAGCATGCGGCCACCCGGCTTGCTGTCGTCATCCAGCGGAGGAACGGCATGGCGGGTTTGCGCCGCAGACAATTGAAGGCAGACCCGCTCATCCAGCGCGCCCCATATTCGCGCAGGAAGCCGCATCAGTACGCTCGACCGGTGAAAGAGCGCCAACAGCGGCGAGGTGACGCGCGTGGCCGACTCCACCTGTTCGAATTTGAATTTGTCGCTCCACGCAATCAGCGGCCGCCACAGCAGCTGATCGGTCGCCACGATAATCAGCACCAGCACCCCAAGGCCCCACAACAGCGCATGCATGTCGACTGGGTTCGCAGAAGCCGCCGTTTGCAGATAACTGCCCAGTCCCGGCAGCCGGAAGAACTGGTTGCCGAGAGGGAACATCTCGCACGCAATCAGAAAAAACCACCCGCCAGCGACCGACACAATCGAGTTCCAGATCAACCCGATTGCCGCGAAGGGCATTTCGAGCTGCCAGAATCGTTGCCAGGCCGAATAGCGGTAGATGCGCGCCGCCTCAATCATCTCGCGCGGAATGCTCTTCAGCGAGGAATAGAAGCTGAATGCCATATTCCATACCTGCCCAGTAAAGATCAGCAGGATGGATCCAAGCTCAATGCCGAGCTGATGACCGGGCACGAGCGCCATCATGGCCAGCATCACGCCCGGCAGAAAGCTCAGTACGGGGATGGATTGCAGAATATCGAGCACCGCAATCATCCACGCTTCCACGCGGGGGTTGTATGCGGCGATGTATCCATATGAAACGGCAAAGATCAGACTGAGGAGATAAGCGATGCCGATGCGGACAATGGAATAAAACGCATACACCGGCAGCGCGCTGATCGAATGGGAGATGGTCGCCTCCGGCATGGGGCGCGCCAGCCAGTAAGTCCCCATCCGAATCATGCCCAGAAAAATCGCCAGCCCGCACGTGCCAATCATCAGGTCCGTGACGAAGGGCCAACTGCGCACGGCCACCAGCGACCGGCCAAAAGTGTTCTGCGTTCTCACTCGGCATCCTCAACGGTAGCGGCCTCTTCGTCCAGCGCGTCCGGCAGCACAAACCGCCGCCGCCCCGCATCGAAGTCGAAGAGCTCAGCATAGCGACCCCATGTCACGGCAGTTTCCATCTGCCGCTGGCACTCGTCTTCGCTGAACTGCTCATCGAGCATGTCGAGGAAGAACTCTTCCGGCACGGTATGGTCGCTCTTGGCCACGAGCGTCCTGCGAATCTGCCGAAGCAGAAGGACATTGGTCTCCGCCGCCTCGCGAAAAAGCTCCTTCTGGCGCAGAATCTCGGAGTTCGCAAACTCGGCTCCGTGTTCTGTGATGACCGCGTCACCTTCTTCCACGGTGAGGAAGCCAAGCAACTGAGCGGCATCCACAATCGGCAGCAGGTCGTCGATCTCAAAGGCAAGGTCATCGGCCAGACGATAGAAGTCGTCGCGCCCGCCCTTGTCCACCAGCAGTTCCAACAGGCCCGCCACACCTCCCGGCCGCGCATGGGGCAGCATCTGGTAGCGCATTTGTCGCTGGTCGCGTGCCGGCGCACGGCCCGCCTGCTCCGGCGCTTCAGCTGGAGCTACATCTGGCCGGGTGAGCACTTTGTAGATGTAATCGACAAGCTGCGTAAACGCCTCGGACTTGCGATCGCGCGGCTGTGCAAGCTGTACCTTGAAGTCGGTCCGGATGTGGCCCGGATTGCGCCCCAGCACAATGATGCGGTCGGCCAGCAGAACCGCCTCTTCGATGTTGTGCGTCACCAGAAAGACCGCCTGCGTCGGCATCGTCTTTTTGCTCCACAGCTCGAGCAGCTCGCTGCGCAGATTTTCTGCCGTCAGTACGTCCAGCGCGGAGAAGGGCTCATCCATGAAGAGCACCTCCGGCTCAACCACCAGGGCGCGCGCAAACCCGACGCGCTGACGCATGCCGCCCGAGAGCTCTTTGGGATAGGCTGCCTCAAATCCATCCAAACCCACCGTGTCCAGCATCTTCAGGCTGCGCTCGCGCCGAGTGGTTGCGGCCACGCCGCGCGCTCGCAGCGGCGCTTCTACATTTTCCAGCACGGTGAGCCAGGGGAAGAGCGCGAAGCTCTGAAAGACGATGGACACGTTGGCGGCGACGCCCGCGATGGGCTTTTCGTGCCAGTACACCTGCCCGGCAGACGGTCGCGAGAGCCCGCTCAGCATCCGCAACATCGTGGACTTTCCGGACCCCGACGGACCGAGCAGCGCCACAATTTCACCCGGTACGATGCTGAGATCGGTCGGCGCAATCACCTGAATGCGATTCTGGCTGGGCTGGGCATAGTATTTTTCGATGCCTTCGGCCCGGATAATCGGCGACGGGGTGAGCTTTGCTTCTTGCGTGAGGCTTGAGGTCTGTTGCATGACGCGGATCTCCATCGTCGCTCTCGCGGGCAGAATCGTGTGCTTGGCTGCAGTGTACGGTTTCAGATTTGTATTCGCGTGAAACGTGCAGGGGACATCATGCCGACTTGGGGTCCTGAACGAGGGGACCGCATCCGCGTCCAGAGCGTATCATGTTGAAAGGGAATATCCGCGATCCATGAGTTGCCCGCAAGTCCGGTGGCCGCTCACTGAGCAAAACGACCTTTGTGTAAGTTTAACCTTCTCCGTGGACCAGGCTGGGAGAGTATGCCCGAGAAACAGGTCAGGCCTAAAGTACTTGTCGTAGACGATGAGCAGGTGATTGCCAACACCCTTGCCATGATCCTCAATCAGAGCGGCTTTGAGGCGCGTGCCGTATATTCCGGCGAAAAAGCCGTAGAAATGGCTTCTACCTACCAGCCGGATATGCTGATCACCGATGTCATCATGGCCGACTTGAACGGCATCGATGCGGCGATTCGCATTCGGGCCCTGCTTCCAAAGATTAAGATTCTGCTCTTCTCGGGCCAGGCCGCCACTGCCGACCTGTTGGAAAAGGCGCGGGAGAAGGGCTATGAGTTCGAAATTCTCGCCAAGCCCGTGCATCCTCAGGACCTGCTGAGCAAACTGCGCGCATGACCCACTGAGCCGGTCCGCAATGGCACCTTAAGGCTTCAGTTCGTGTCGCCCTTCGAGCGCGCGCGCCATTGTCACCTCATCGGCGTACTCGATATCGCTTCCGGCGGGCACCCCGGTTGCAATCCGCGTCACTCGCACAGATTTGCCGCGTAGCGCGCTGGCCAGCCAGCTTGCCGTTGCTTCGCCTTCCAGCGTCGGGCTCGTCGCCAGAATCACTTCGTCCACTTCGCCGCGCTCCACCCGCCCCTGCAGCGTCGCTGTGCGCAACTGGTCGGGCCCCACTCCGTGCAGAGGCGAGAGCGTGCCATGGAGTACGTGAAATACGCCGTTGAAGCCCTGCGTGCGCTCGATGGCGGCGATGTTGGTCGGCTCTTCGACCACGCAGACCAGCCGGTGATTGCGCGCCGGATTGGCGCAGTAGGCACAGGGGTCGATGTCGGTCACGTTGTTGCAAACGGAGCATAGGCGCAGGCTGGCCTTCAATCCGTGCACGGCATCAGCCAGCGCCATCGCATCGTCGTCGCTGCCACGCAGAATGTGAAACGCGTAGCGCTGCGCGGTCTTGGTGCCCACTCCGGGCAACTTCTTCAGCTCTTCAATGAGCCGCGCCATGGGTTCCGCGTAGCGTGACACAAATCTCTCCTCTTGACGCGGCCCTTAAACTGTTCGGTACACAATGCCGGCAAAGACATCAGGCGCCATGAATCCCTTGCCCCACCTGGCGTCGAACTCTGCGGTGGGCTTCTTTGCCAGAGCCTCCGGCTCGCTCAGGCCCTGCTTCTTGAGCCCTGCAACCCTTTCCCGCACCGCGGAGAGCATCTCATGGTACGCCGCGAGTTCTTCCTTGGTGCCCAGCGGCCCGTGGCCCGGAATGATCTTCGTCGAGCTGTCTGCGATCTCGAGGCCCAGCTTGCTGCCCGCGATCATGCCGTCAATATTGCCGCCGGTGCCTTCGTCGATGAACGGATACATGCCGTTGAACCAGATATCACCCAGGTGCAGGACATTCGCATTCTTGAAGTGGGTGTAGATGTCGCTGTCCGTATGGGCCGGCGCAAAGTGCACCAGATCGAGCGTGTCGCCGTTGCGGTAGACAGTCATCGTGCTGTCAAAGACCTGCGTCGGCAGCGCGCCCGCAGGAGAGGGATCGACGGTGCGATGGAAGAGCTGCATCACCTGCGTGTGGCTCAGCCGGTCGCGCGTCTGGCGATGCGCCAGAATCGAGAAGCCCGCTGCATGCATTCCCTCATTGCCGCCCGTGTGGTCGCCGTGCCAATGGGTGTTGATGAGCTGGCCTGGCGCGGAGATCGCTGCCGGCGCAAGCGCGGCGATGGCTTCGCGAATGCGCGGTACCGCCGGAGCAAAGCTGGCGTCAATCAGCAGCAGACCGTCTGACCCTGTCTGCAGCACCATATTGCCGCCCGTGCCCTGCAGCAGGTACACATTGTCTGCGAGCTTGGTTGACTTCACCGGAATCATCCCCGGATCGGCCTGCGCAGCGGCGCTGCTCGGCGCATTCGCTGCCTGCGCCAGCGCCCAGCGTGGAGCCAGTGCGGCGCCCGCTGCACTCAGGCCAAACTGCAAAAAGCCTCTGCGGCTCGTGTGTGTTCTCATCACGACCTCCTTCGTCAATCTCAGCCCAGTCCCGGCAAGTTTAGTCCGCCCAGCATACCCTGCACGCTCGATTGGATAGCCTCATCTGCCTTGCGTCCTGCTTCGTTTACCGCGGCAACGATCAGGTCTTCGAGCATCTCCACATCCGCCTGGCTGGCGCTGAGGCTCGTCACCGCGGCCGCATCAATCTTGAGCTTCAGAAGCTGCTTCCGGCCATTCATCGTGGCCGTCACTGCACCGCCGCCGCTTGCCCCTTCGACGACCGTCTGCTCCAGCTTCTTCTTCATCTCCTCCTGCATCTGGTTGGCCTGCGTGAGCATTTCACCCAGCTTCAGTGGATTAAACATGGTCTTCCCTCTCAGAGAAACTCATTTTGTGCGAAGGTCCAGCACGCTGCGCACTTCGGCCTTGAAGATTTCCTGCGCTTTCTGTACCAGCGGATGCGCCAATGCAGCTTCCTGCACGCTGCCGGCCGGGGGCGCGGCTTCAGATCTGCGCGTGGACGTGTCGCCTGCTCCGGAGACAACAAGAAAGCGAGAGGGTGCGCCGAGTCGCTGCAACTCCTGACGAATAATCTTTTCGGCCGCCGCATTCACCGTGAGGCTCAGCATCTTCTTGCCCATTGCCGCCGTCTCAATGCGCACCGTCGCGCCGTCGATGGTCCAAATTGCCGCGCCCAACAGTTGCGCAGCCGAGCCATGACCACCGTTGTCCAGCGCCATGCTTACAGCCTTTCGCAGCGCTTCTGCGTCCGTCGCGGCGCTTACTGGCGTCGTCTCGGGAGCCTTCGCAAGAGAACCTTCTGTCAGCGACTCTACAAATCCTGCCGCGACGGCCGGTGCGGGGCGTTCCGACTCCGCAAAAGGACGCGCAGCAGGCGCATCGCTGACCGGTGTGGAGGCAGGCCGGGGCATCTCGGTGACATTGGAACCTGCGCCCGCAGGCCTTGCGCTGCTCTCCATCGTGCGGCTTGGCCCCCAGTTGCCACCGGATGGGCCAAAGGGCGAAAGACTCGGCGCGGCTGACGGGGTCGCGGCAGGGGATGGCGACCCACTCCGTGCAGAGCTTGCAGGCGGGCGCTGCGGGGGCGTCTGGGTCGGCGGCACAGTGGCGGCCTTGCCTCCAAGCGCACTCAGCAGCTCTTCCAGCGGCAGCAGGCGCTGAGCATGCACTAGCTTCATCAGCCCCAGCTCCAGATGGAAGCGCTGCTCCTGGCGGAAGTTCAAATCGTCAAAGGTGCGCAGCATGAGTTGCAAGTTGCGCGTCAGTTCATCCTCAGTGAAGAGCATCGCCGTGCGTGTTGCCCGGGCACGTTCATCGCCGCTGATCTGCAGCAGTTCCGTCTGTTCGCCGCCCAGCTTCGCCATCAACGCATTGCGCAGGTAGCGCACCATCTGCCGCGCCAGCGAGGAGGGGCTATGCCCTGCATTGAGAAGGACATTGAGCTGCTCCATCAAGGGCGCACTCTCGCCCTGCGCAACGGCCTCCATCAGCCGCTCGAAGACTGCGTTCGGCACGGAACCCATCAGCTCGCGAATCTGCGCGGCTGCAAGAACCGGCTTACCATCCTCTACCGGCGCGGATGCGATTGCCTGGTCCATGATGGAGAGCGCATCGCGCATCGACCCATCGCCCGCCTCGGCAAGCAGTGCCAACGCCGCGTCCTCCGCCCCCACCTTCTCCTCGCGGGCGATCATCCGCAGTTGCTCCAGAATGTCGTCAAAGCGGACGGCGTGAAAACTGAAGTGCTGGCAGCGCGAACGGATGGTCTGCGGAATGTTTTCCGGCTCCGTCGTCGCCATCATGAAGATCACGTGCGCGGGAGGCTCCTCCAGCGTCTTCAGCAGGGCATTGAAGGCCGCCTCGGTAATCTGGTGCGCTTCGTCGAGGATGTAGATCTTGTAGCGGTCGCGCGCCGGTGCGTAGCGTGCCGCGTCGCGCAGCTCGCGGATCTCATCGATGCCGCGATTCGTCGCTGCGTCAATCTCAATCACGTCCACTGCCGAACCCTGGCGAATCTCCGTGCAGGAGTCGCAGACGCCGCAGGGTTCCGGCGTGGGCCTCTCCGCCGCACCTACCGCCGTTCGGCAGTTCAGTGCCTGGGCCAGGATGCGCGCAATCGTCGTCTTGCCGATGCCTCGATGGCCGGAAAAGATATAGCCATGCGCAATGCGGTTCTGGCCGAGCGCGTTCAGCAGAGTGCGCGTCACATGGTCCTGCCCGGCCACGTCGGCAAAGCGCTGCGGACGATACTTCCTGGCCAGTACCTGATA
>JAGWML010000245.1 GCA_028873155.1 Acidobacteriota bacterium | reverse complement strand
AGAAGCGCTCGGGTTGAATCCGAAGAGCGCGCTGGTGAGTCGAAGGAGAAGAGCGGCTGCGAAGGCCACGAGGCAGGAGAGCGTGCAGGCGCGCGCGAGGGAGATGGCATGGTACGGAGTTGCCCGCAGTGTGGACAGAAGAATCGAATCCCGGCGAAGCACCTGGCCGATACGGGGCGTTGTGGCGCGTGCAAGGCGGCGCTGCCGCCGGTGGCTGAGCCGATTGCGGTGGGTCCGGAGGAGTTTGACGCGATTACGCGGGAGAGCCGCGTGCCGGTGCTGGTGGATTTCTGGGCGGCGTGGTGCGGGCCGTGCCGGATGGCTGCGCCGCATGTGGCGCAGGTGGCGCAGGAGATGGCCGGGCGCGCGGTGGTGCTGAAGGTGGATACGGAGCAGCATCCAGAGCTGGCGGCGCGGTACAACGTGCGCGGGATTCCGAACTTTGCGGTGTTTGCGCGGGGCGCACTGCAGTTTCAGCAGGCGGGGCTGGCGGATGCGGGCACGATGAAAAGCTGGCTGGCAGAGGCGGCATGATGCGGCGCGTGGTGCGCGGTCGCTGCTGGGCGCGAGTCAGTTGTGCGCGGGCTCGGTGAAGACGGAGCGCAGTGTCTTGACGTCGCGCATCGGTGGCTGGCCGAAGAAGCGGCTGTACTCGCGGCTGAACTGGCTGGCGCTTTCATACCCCACTTCAAAGGCGGCGCTGGCGGCGTCGAGGCCCTGATGGAGCATGCGCTCACGTGCGACGTGGAGACGCAGGTGCTTCTGATACTGAAGCGGGCTCATGGCAGTGAGCGTGCGGAAGTGGTGGTGGAGCGTGGAGACGCCCATGCGTGCAACCTCCGCGAGTTCGTCGACACGAAGCGGCTTGGCGTAGTTGTCGCGCAGCCAGGCAACGGCCTTGGCGGTGCGGTGGCTCTGCTCGCCGAGGGTGGCAATGGCGCGCAGATGCGTGCCCTGCGGGCTCAGAAGCAGGCGGTAGATCATCTCGCGTTGGATGAGCGGGCTGAGGAACGGGATGTCGCGTGGCGCATCAAGAAGAGCGATGAGGCGCAGGCACGCGTCGAGGAGCTGAGGGAAGGTGGTGCCGATGGCCATGCCGCGTGCGTCCTGGGGCTGGCTGGCGCTCGAGAACTCTTCTTCGCTGAGGATGCGGCGGACCTCGAGCATGTCCAACTGAAGGACGAGGCCGAGCATGGGCTTCTGCGGTGAGGCGGCGACGATCTGGCTGACGACGGGCAGTTCGACCGAGGTGAGGACGAAGCTGGATTCGTCGCAGAGATGGCTGGCCTTGCCGAGATTGATGCGCTTCTGGCCCTGCACGAAGACGACGAGGCTGGGCTCGTAGGTGGAGGAGCCGCAGGGGCTGGGATGGCTGCGACGATAGAGATGCAGGCCAGGGACTTCTGTGCGGTTGCCGCCTTCAGCGCTCGTATGCGCGGCGATTGCGCGGGCGAGCTCGGCGCGCATCTGGACAGCTTCGGGGTCGGTTGTCTGCGTCAGATCTCGTGTTCTGGCCATGGTGCAATGCCTCAAATTCCTACCTTTTCAGGGTACCGCCGATTCGCCGGCCGTGTGCACAGAAATCTGTCAAGCGACACAAACAGGCAATAAATCGGCAGGAATGGGAAACCCTCGCGGGCGATCGTTGCGTAGTCTTTGAATGAACGAAGACCGCAGTCCGCCGTAAGCGAATGGCCGGCTGATGCGCCGGCTAAGAATGGACGCCTGCGGGAATTCTTTTACAACGACGCGAGGAGACAGTCATGTACAAAGCCAAGGCTTACTCGGCGGCAAGCGCGACATCGCAGCTTGCTTCGACGACCATTGAACGGCGCGAACCGAAGGAGACGGACGTACAGATCGAGATTCTCTATTGCGGCATCTGCCACTCGGACCTGCACCAGGTGCGGAATGAGTGGAGCGAGGTGATGCCGACGGTGTATCCGTGTGTGCCGGGGCACGAGATTGTGGGCCGCGTGGCCAAGGTGGGCTCGGCCGTGAAGAAATTCAAAGCGGGCGACCTGGCGGCGGTGGGCTGCATGGTGGACAGCGATGCGACATGCCCGGAGTGCAAGGCGGGACTGGAGCAGTTCTGCCGCAACATGACGCTGACGTACAACTTTCCTGACAAGCACACGGGCGGCGTGACGTATGGCGGCTACTCGGAGAGCGTGGTGGTGGATGAGCGGTTTGTGCTGCGGGTGCCGGCGAATCTGAATCTGGCCGGAGCCGCGCCGCTGCTGTGCGCGGGCATCACGACCTATTCGCCGATGCGGCACTGGAACGTGACGAAGGGCCAGAAGGTGGGCGTTGTCGGATTGGGCGGGCTGGGGCACATGGGCGTAAAGTTCGCGCATGCGCTGGGCGCGCACACGGTGGTCTTTACGACCTCGCCGGGCAAGAAGGACGATGCGCTGCGGCTGGGTGCGGATGAGGTAGTGCTGTCGCGCGATGCCAATGAGATGGCCAGGCATGCGGGCAGCTTCGACTTTATTCTTGACGCGGTCTCGGCGCAGCACGACATCAATGCGTTCATTCACCTGTTGCGGCGCGACGGCAACCTGACGATGGTGGGCGCGCCGGAGAAGCCGCTGGCGCTGGGTGTGTTCGGGCTGATTATGGGACGGCGCAGCCTTTCTGGATCGGCGATTGGCGGCATTGCGGAGACGCAGGAGATGCTGGATTTCTGCGGACAGCACAACATTACGTCGGATGTTGAGGTGATTCCGATTCAGAAGGTGAATGAGGCGTATGAGCGGCTGCTGAAGTCTGATGTGAAATATCGCTTCTCAATTGATATGGCCTCACTGAAGGCTGAGTAAGCGCGCGCCAATGAATCTGGAACGCAGAAGGCGAGAGGAAAAGATGCAAAAGAGGAAGTTGGGAAAGAGCAATCTTGAGGTTTCAGCGCTGGGGCTGGGCTGCATGAGCATGAGCGCGGGCTATGGCCCACCGGCTGACAAGAGCGAGATGATCAAGTTGATTCGCGCCGCGCATGACCGTGGTGTCACGCACTTCGACACTGCCGAAGCGTATGGGCCGTTCGCGAATGAAGAGTTGGTGGGCGAGGCGCTTGCGCCAATCCGTGACAAGGTGACGATTGCCACGAAGTTCGGTTTTGATATTGACATTGAAACCGGCAAGCGCGGTCCTGGGACCAATAGCAAGCCCGAGCATATCAAGGCTGTGGCGGATGCCTGCCTGAAGCGTTTGCGGATCGAATCCATCGATCTTTTCTATCAGCATCGCGTCGATCCCGACGTGCCGATCGAAGACGTGGCAGGGGCGGTGAAGGAGCTGATTGCCCAAGGAAAGGTCAAGCACTTCGGCTTGTCGGAGGCCGGGGTGCAGACGATTCGCCGGGCGCACGCGGTGCAGCGAGTGACTGCGGTGCAGAGCGAATATTCTCTCTTCTACCGGGGTCCGGAAGCTGAGCTCTTGCCGGCGCTGGAGGAACTTGGCATCGGGTTTGTGCCGTTCAGCCCGCTCGGCGCCGGGTTTCTTACGGGCAAGATTGACGAGAACACGAAGTTCGATCCAACCGACTTCAGGAACATCGTGCCGCGATTCTCGCCCGAGGCGCGCAAGGCCAATATGGCTCTTGTCGATCTGGTCAAGGCCGTCGCGGAGCGCAAAGGCGCGACGCCTGCGCAGGTCGCGCTCGCCTGGCTGCTGGCGCAGAAGCCGTGGATCGTGCCGATACCGGGAACCACCAAGCTGCATCGGCTGGAGGAAAATCTCGGTGCGGTGCATGTCGAGCTGACCGAGAGCGATCTCAAGCAGATCGACGAGGCTTCTTCCAAAATGAAGCTCGAAGGAGCGCGCCTTCCTGAAGCTGCGCTGAAGATGACCGGACGCTGAGTGCTTCCTTCAGGCAGAAGCCCGAAGGACTGCAGAAAGGACCAGGATGAGAATCCAAGCAGGAATTGCG
>JAGWML010000244.1 GCA_028873155.1 Acidobacteriota bacterium | reverse complement strand
ACGGAGAAATGCAGTGGCTCCGCCGCGAGGTCCATCCGTGGTTCACCGGCGGCGGCGAAATCGGCGGCGTCATCTTGTTTGCGGAAGATATCTCGCAGGAGAAGCTGGCGGAGAATCGTCTGCATCTGGCGGCGAGCGTTTTTACCCATGCGGCAGAGGGGATTCTGATCACCGACGCCGGGGGCGTCATTCTGGATGTGAACGATGCCTTTACCCGGATCACCGGGTATACGCGTGATGAAGTGATCGGGAAGAACCCGCGCATTCTGAAATCAGACCGCCAAGAGCCCACGTTCTACGAGGAGATGTGGCGGCAGCTGCTGCGCGACGGCAAGTGGACGGGTGAGATCTGGAACAAGACAAAGAGCGGCCGTCTGTTCGCAGAAATGCTGACGATCAGTGCGGTGCCGGATGAGGCCGGCGGCGTGCGCCAGTATGTGGTGTTCTTTTCCGATCTCACCTCGATGAAAGAACAGGAACGGAAGCTCGAGCGCATCGCGCAGTACGACCTTCTGACCGGGCTTCCAAACCGGACCTTGCTCGCCGACCGGCAACGCCAGGCGATGGTCCAGGCCAACAGCCGGAGCAGGATCATGGCGCTGATCTGCCTCGATCTGGACAGCTTCAAGTCCGTGAACGATCGACACGGCCATAACGTGGGCGACCAGCTCCTGATTGCGGTGGCGCACCGGCTCAGAGACCTGTTGCGCGCGGGCGACACGCTTGGCCGCACAGGCGGAGATGAGTTTGTCGTCGTTCTGCCGGATCTGGCAAACGAACGGGAGGCCCTGCCGGTGCTTGCAGAGTTGCAGGCCGCGGCCCGGGCGCCATTTGAAGTGGACGGGCATGTGGTCCGGTTGTCTTCGAGCGCCGGCGTGGTGCTGTATCCGCAGCCGGTCGATGTGGACGCAGATCAACTGCTGCGTCAGGCAAGCCAGGCGTTGTATCACGCGAAACTGGAGGGCAAGGATCGCTATCACATCTTCGATCCCCGCCAGGACGAGAATGTGCGTGGACATCACGAGGACCTGGAGCGGATCCGCATGGCTCTCGCGAAGGGCGAGCTGGTGCTCTACTACCAGCCCCGAGTCAACATGCGCACGGGCAAGGTGATTGGCGCAGAGGCGTTGATTCGATGGCAGCATCCTGAAGCTGGGCTGCTGGCCCCGGCGCAGTTTCTACCCGTGATTGAGGGCACAGGGCTTGAACTCGAAGTGGGCGAATGGGTGATGGCGTGCGCCCTGAAGCAGGTGGAGGAGTGGAACCGGCGCGGACTGGACCTGGCGGTGAGCGTCAACGTCTCAGCCCAGCAACTGCAGCAGCCCGGATTTGACGCGCTGCTCCGGCGCCTGCTGGAGGCGCACCCCGGCGTAAAACCGTACCGCTTTGAACTGGAGCTGCTGGAGAATGCGGCGCTGACCGAGATGGGCGAAGTGGTGGCGCTGATCGAGATGTGCGGCAAGCTCGGGGTGGCCTTCTCGCTGGATGATTTCGGGACGGGATATTCGTCGCTCTCGTATCTGCGCAAGCTGCCCTTCGATGTGCTGAAGATTGATCGCGCCTTCGTCCACGACATGCTGGACGACCCGGAAGATCTGACGCTGCTGGAAGGCGTGCTGGGTCTGGCGACAGCGTTTCGGCGGCAGGCTGTGGCCGAAGGCGTGGAGAGCGTGGAACATGGGATGATGCTGTTGCGGCTGGGCTGCGAAGAGGGCCAGGGATTCGGGATTGCGCGGCCTATGCCTGCCTCAGAGATGGCGGCCTGGGCAAAGGCGTGGCAACCCTATGCGGAGTGGCGCCATGCCAAGACTCTGCCGCATGCTGATTGGCCCATGCTGCACGCGTCCGTCGAGCATCGCGCATGGGTTCTCGCGATTGCCGAGTATGTGGAGGGCTACCGGCAGATGCCGCCGGCGCTTGAGCCGTCAGAATGCCAGTTCGGAAACTGGCTGCAAACCGAGCGGCCGTCCGCCCACAGCGACCGCCTGGCAATCACCGGAGTGGATGCTCTGCACCACAGGATTCACTCAGTGGCGAGCGAGTTGCTGGAACTGACCCGGAACGGCAATAAGGCAGAGGCTGCCGCAGGGCTCAGTAATCTGTACGCGCTGCGCGATCAACTGCTCGAGGCGCTGGACCGGATGTGGAGCTGAGCAGATCGCTGCGTGCAGCGGAGTGTCGCTCAGTTGTCGAAGCAGGCGCCTGAACCGCAGCCGCCGCCCAGACCGCACGCGCCGGACGGGCAGCCCTGGAATGACTCTGTGCCTGCCGATGCGCCTCCGCCCCTGGAGATGGCTCCTGCGCCGCCACTGATGAGACGATGGACTGCTCCGCCGCACTGCGGACAGGCGGCAACAGGAGCGTCGGACATCTTCTGGCGTTGGTCGAAGTGGTGGCCGCAGTCGCTGCACAGATACTCGTAAGCTGGCATGATGAATTTTCCCGCGCCGGAAGCATATGCAAGCGCCGCCGGCTTCTGAATCAATTTTACAAAGAATGTGGTTGCAGCGGCAGTGCGCGCAGTGACGCGCCGCGCTGCACTGCCATGCGCGCGGAATGTAGAATCCGACCTGATGCGTATCTGCCGCGGCGATTGCGGCATGGAGATGGGCTAACGATGAAGACTCTGCTGATGACGGAGTACAGGAAGCTGACGGTGACTGAGCAGGAAGCGCCGAAAGCTGGTCCGGGCGAGGTGCTGATCCGCGTGGAGGCATGCGGCATCTGTGGCAGCGACGTGCATGGATACGACGGATCGACGGGAAGGCGGCTTCCGCCCATTGTGATGGGCCACGAGGCTGCGGGCGTGGTGGCGGCGGTGGGCGCGAGCGTGACGAAGTATGCAGTGGGCGAGCGGGTCACGTTTGATTCGACGGTGTATTGCGGCGCGTGCGACTACTGCAGGCGTGGCGAGATGAACCTGTGCGACCGGCGCGAGGTGGTGGGTGTTTCCACGCCCGATTTTCGCCGGGCGGGCGCGTTTGCGGAGTACATCGCGGTGCCGGAGCGGATTGTCTACCGTTTGCCGGACGCGCTTGCGTTTCCTGAGGCGTCGATGCTGGAGGCCGTTTCCGTGGTGCTGCACGGCGTGGCGGTGAGCGGCGAGGTGAAGGGTAAGACGGCGCTGGTGATTGGTGCGGGAATGATTGGCCTGCTCACGATGCAGGCGGCGCGTGCTGCGGGCTGTGCGCGGGTGCTCATCAGCGACATTGACGAGACGCGGCTGAAGCTGGCGCGGGATCTGGGTGCGGATGCGGCGCTGCTGCTGGCTGGTGCCGAGCTTGTGGCCGAGGTGCAGCGGCAGACGAGCGGCGCGGGTGTGGACCTTGTGCTGGAAGCAGTGGGGCGCAACGAGACCGTGCAGGCCGCGATTGACGCCGTGCGCAAGGGCGGCACGGTGACGCTGATTGGGAACATCACGCCGCAGGTGACGCTGCCGCTGCAGAAGGTGGTGTCGCGGCAGATCCGGCTGCAGGGCAGTGCGGCTTCGTCGGGCGAGTATCCGCAGGCGATGGAGCTGGTGGCGAGCGGACAGATTCAGGTGAAGCCGCTGATCAGCGCGGTGGCTCCGCTGGAAGATGGGCCGCGGTGGTTTGAGCGGCTCTATGGGCACGAGCCCAACCTGATGAAGGTGGTGCTGGCGCCGGGCGGCGCAGGCAAGATCGAGGCACGCGCATGACGGAGAATCTGTTTGATCTGACGGGGCATGTGGCCCTGGTGACGGGCACGAGCCGCGGACTGGGGCAGTACTTTGCGCGGGCGCTGGCGCAGGCGGGCGCGGACCTGGTGCTGACGAGCCGGAAGCGTGAGACGCTGCGCGATTTCGAAAAGGAAATCACGGCGATGGGGCGGCGCGCGGTGTGTCTCGATCTCGATGTACGGGATTACGAGAGCATTCAGCAGATGGCGCAGGAGGCCGAGGCGGCATTCGGACAGATTCACATCCTT
>JAGWML010000022.1 GCA_028873155.1 Acidobacteriota bacterium | reverse complement strand
ATGGCACTACTGGAGTGATATACAGAATCCGCCTCAAAGCCCTGATTCATGTCGGTCTGAGGATCTGAGCCAACCCAGTGCATGAAGGTGAAAGATGAGCCGTTCAGCGCAAAGAATCTTCCCGGTCGTCCTGCTCGCTGCTGCGTCACTCAGCGGGTATGCTCAGCCAAAAACGCCGCAAGTCACCATTCACTGGGACAAGGTTGAGCTTGTTTCCCGGTCGACGCCGACACTGCAAGTGGTCGTCAATCCGCCGCTGCGTCCCGGACAACCGCTGGGCATCGCCGCGTACAAGGCGATCAAGGGGCTTGGTGCCGACTACGTGCGCTACGTGCCATGGCTCCCTTATCCACGGCTCGCCGTCGCCGAGCTTGAACCTCCAACGCCGCAAAAGACAAGCTGGGACTTCTCCCTGATCGACCCCATGACCGAGGATTTTCTGAATGCCACCGCCGGCCATTCCACGGTCATGAACTTCAGCACGGCGCCGACCTGGCTCTTCAAGACAGACAAACCCTCAACCTATCCGGCAGACCCCTACCAGGTGACCTGGGACTATACGCAGGGCACCGAGCTGCGCGATCCCTCCGGCAAAGAGCTGGGCGCCTACTACGCTCGCCTTGTGAGTTGGTATGTCAATGGCGGATTCACGGATGAAAACGGCGTGCGCCACGAGTCCGGGCATCACTTCGACTTCCCCTACTGGGAGGTGCTGAACGAAGTTGACTTCGAACACACGATGACGCCCGAGCAGTATACGGAGCGCTATGACGCTATCGTGAGCGCGATTCACCAGGTCTCACCGAAGACGAAATTTGTTGGAATGGCCCTCGCCATGCCGAGCCGCTCGCCCAATTACTTCGAGTACTTCCTCGACCACAGCCACCACAGGCCGGGCATTCCTCTCGACATGATTTCGTACCACTTCTATGCGTCGCCCGGTCCCGATCAGAACCTGGACAATTGGCAATACACCTTCTTCGACCAGGCTGAAGGCTTCCTCAATACGGTGCGTTATGTGGAGGCCATCCGCAAGCGGTTATCGCCCGAGACGAAGACGGACACCGATGAACTGGGCGTGATTCTGCCCACCGACAACAAGCCCGGCGACGACGTACCACCGCCGGCCGCCTACTGGAATCTCGCCGGCTCGCTCTACGCGTATCTGTTCGTCGAGCTGTCTCAGATGGGCATCGACGTCATCGGCGAATCGCAACTGATCGGCTACCCAACTCAGTTCCCCAGCGTGAGCATGATGAACTGGATCAATAACCAGCCCAACGCGCGCTTCTGGGTGCTCAAGCTGATCAAAGACAACTTCCACCCCGGCGATCAGTTGGTGGAAACGCACGTCGACCGGCAGGAGTCGGGCGAGGTCGCGGCACAGGCATTCATCACGCCGCAGGGACGCAAGCTCCTGCTTGCAAACAAGCGCAATCGACCCGTCGATATCCTGCTTCCCGACGCAGCGCATGTGACCGCCCTGACGGTGGACCAGCAGTCAGCGGATACGCCGGCACGCAGTGTTCAACCCGCAGACGGTCAGATTCATCTGGAGCCGTTTGCAGTCACGGTGGTGAGTTGGTGAGTCCTTCTTCCGATTCGTCGTCTTCTTCAGCGTTGAAGCGTTACGCTTTTATGCTGCGCCTGCGCCCCGGCGCTTCCGCGGCGTACGACGAAGCCCACCGCGCAGTGTGGCCTGAAATGCTCGCTCTTCTCAAGCGCGCGGGCATTTCCGAATACTCCATCTATCGCCGGGATGAGCTGCTGATTCTTGCGCTGCGCGCGGAGGACTTTGACGCGACATGGAGCAGGATTGAGAATGATCCCGTGAATTTGAAATGGCAGCAGGCGATGGCGCCCTTCTTCGCTCCGAATGAAGGCCTGCGTCCCGGCGAGCGCTTTCCGATGCTGGAAGAAGTATTCTATCTCCCTTGAGTCTTCGCGAGGAGTCATCCACCATGCGCGACAATCTGCCGCTTCGCGCGGGCCTGTGCGGCATCGGTCTCGAAGCCTATTGGGACCAGTTTCCAGGTCTCAAGGCTCGCCTTGAACGCTACGTCGCAAGCGTGGCGGCTCGCCTTGCACGACCAGGAGTCGAGGTGGTCGATCTCGGACTGGTCGATACGCCGGAGCGCTCGCGGGCTGCGGGCCATCAGTGTCGCCGCGAGGACATTGATGTCCTGTTTCTGTACCTGACGACCTACGCTTTATCCAACACGGTTTTGCCTCTCGTGCAACGCGCCGGAGTACCGGTGGTGGTCCTGAATCTGCAGCCCTCGGGCGCGATCGACTATGACGCAGTGAACCGGCTGCAGGACCGCACTGCCATGACCGGAGAGTGGCTTGCCTACTGCTCTGCATGCCCCGCGCCGGAGATTGCCAACGTCCTGATGCGCGCCTCCCTCCCCTTCCATGCCGTCACCGGCCATCTCGAAGACGACGCCACATGGCAGGAGATTGAGGAGTGGCTGGCAGCAGCGCGCATTCGTACAGCCCTTGCGGATGCGCGACTCGGCCTGATGGGTCACTACTACAGCGGGATGCTGGACATTCAGACCGATGTGACGCTTCTCTCCATTGCCTTTGGAGCGCATGTTGAAACCCTGGAGGTGGACGAGCTCAGCGCGCTCGCGGCCGCCATGGATGAGCACGCGATTGAAAAGCGCGTCGGCGATTTCCATCGCCTCTTCGACGTACAGCCGGACTGCTCGCAGGGAGAGTTGCAGCGCGCCGCTCGCACCTCCGTAGCCCTCGATGCATTCGTGGAATTGCATCAACTCGATGCCCTTGCCTACTAC
This sequence comes from Acidobacteriota bacterium, assembly GCA_028873155.1. Classification (GTDB taxonomy): domain Bacteria; phylum Acidobacteriota; class Terriglobia; order Terriglobales; family Acidobacteriaceae; genus Telmatobacter. The sequence continues at coordinate 19,064 of JAGWML010000022.1, read as the reverse complement.
TACAAGGGCTCGGGCAACGCGGCCAATGAAGACACGATGAGCTCCATCATTCTTGGCACCTCGCTGCTGACTGCCACGCACATCCCCGTGGCCGGCGAGTACGAGGTGAAGAACGCGATGGCGATGAAGATCATGGACATTCTCGGAACCGGCGGTTCCTTCACCGAATATTATGCAATCGACTTCCATGATGATGTCGTTCTGATGGGACATGACGGGCCGGGACACATCGCGATTGCGGAGGGAAGGACCAAGGTGCGGCCGCTTCAGGTCTACCACGGCAAAGTCGGCCGCGGCCTCTCGGTCGAGATGAGTGTCAAGCACGGGCCGGTGACGCTGCTCTCGCTCGCCGAGGACGCGCAGCATCGATTCCGTTTGGTCGTTGCAGAGGGCGAATCCGTTTCAGGCCCGATTCTCGAAATCGGGAACACCAACAGCCGCTATCGTTTCCCGCTGGGCGCAACGCGCTTTGTGAACGCCTGGAACGCAGCAGGCCCGGCGCACCATTGCGCAGTAGGTGTGGGTCATGTGGCTTCCGTGCTCGAGAAGGCAGCCGCGCTAATGGGGATCGGCTTCAGCAAAGTCTGCTGACATCTCCTCAAGGCTTGGCGTCCCCATCCAGTTGCTGCGGTGTCACCTCATCGCCCTGGTCCGGCCGGCGCAGCGTGACAGGCGTCGAACTGTGCAGCTTCCTGAAGGTAGCAAGCGCCTGTTCCTGCGCTTCCCTGTTCCCTGCGGCGTGCTCGGCCTGCGCCAGCCGATACCACGCAACCTCGTCGTCAGGGCGCAACCTGGTTGCATGCTGCAGCAGCGGCAGTGCGTCCTGCGCCTTCTGATCTTCAATCTCGATGCCGCCCAACCCGACCAGCGCCTCTTCGAAATCCGGGTAGCGCTTCAGCAGTTCCTGATATTGTGAGCGCGCCTCTGCGGCATGGCCGCTTGCGGCCTCCAGGTTGGCAATCTCGTAGCGGGCGTTTCCGTTGTCCGGATCGACGGCCAGTTCGGCGTTGAATTCCTGCAAAGCGGCCTCTCGCAGGTCGGCCTTCTGCGTTGCATTGAACTGACCCAGATAGACGCGGCCGAGCCGGTAATGAATGCCAGGACGGTGCGGATCCAGCACGAGCACATGCTTGTACGCATCCACCGCAGCATCGTAGTTCTTCGCGCTCTCGTTGGCCTCGCCCTGCGCCTGCAGCATCCACACAGAGCCTGGGGCCTTGTCGTGCAGCCGCTCCATGATGGTGTACGCGTAGCTTCCGTAGATACGCCCCGTGTGATACAACACCTCGGGATCGTTCGGATAAAGCTGGTTGAGAGCGAGCCCTGTCTGCACGGCGTCTGCATCGCGTCCAAGGCCGCCGTACGCGCGCAGAAGCTGCAAGCCGCACATCCGGCGCCCGTCGAGGTCCGCCGACTGCCGGAAGCCCTTCTCAAGGTACGGCAGCGCCTCTTCATAGCGGCTCAGTTCTGAGAGTGAGAGACCGAGCAGGGTATCGACACGCGGCAGCCCAGGCTTCAGCTTGAGAGCCGTACGCGTCTCGCGAATAGCCGACTCGTACTTCCGCTCCTTGAAATATATGGCTCCGAGCGTCGCATGCACCTCAGCCACTTCCGGAGCGACTTTTGCAAGCTGGACGAAGTTTTGTTCTGCGAGAGGATAGTTCCCATGCGCGAGTGCCTGCTGTCCATCGGAGGCATAGCGCGATGCCATGTCTTCGTCCGACGCCTGGGCATGCGCCACGGGAGCGATGAAGCACAACAATCCCAAAATGGATGAAAGAAAGACAGAACGATACGTCATACGCTGAATGTAAACCAGAAAAAGAAGACTCCGCCACGCCCTTTCGAGGTGGCGGAGTCAAATCAGGAGACTGGAGGCACTAGAAGGTCAGCTTGCCGCTGATCTGCAGGATGCGCGATGCACCTGCTCCGGTGATGAGGCCGGCGGTAGAACTGCCGACCGTATTCGAGATGGTGGTACCACCGCCCGAACCGCCGGTAATGAGGCCACCGACGTTTCCTGAATACTGGTGATGGTTGAATGCGTTGAATGCATCGAGGTTCATCTTGAACTTCACCTGTTCGGTAATGGAGAAGTTCTTTCCGAATCCCATGTCCCAGTTATTGATTCCGGGCTGACGGAGGAAGTTGCGGGTGGAGTTGCCGAAAACGCCAATCGCAGGCTGCGCGAAGCAGGACATGTTCAGGCGCTGGAATTTCTGGGTTAGATTGCCGTGGACATTGCAACCAGATGCGATGTTCGCACGCTGGAATTGAGAGTCAAGCAAGCCGGCGTTATCACTGGCCGTGATGCTCAAGGGGAAGCCGGTCTGGAATGTTGCAATACCGGTCGTCTCCCATCCGCCCACTGCCAGATCGGCCAGCCGGTTGACGCCGTTCAGCATCTTCTTGCCGCGGCCGAACGGAAGCTCGTAGATGTAGCTGGCGACAAAGCGCTGGTCCACATCGAAGTCCGAAGGGCCGTAATCGAGGGCGGGATCGTGGTTGTTCATGAAGCCCTGATAGCCTGCGCCTGTCGCACCCACGCCGGCTGCCGCGGACTTGTCATCCTTGCTGTTTGCCCAGGTGTAAATCGAAGTGAGAGCCAGGTCTCCAGCGCGATGATCAAACTTTACGTTCATCGCGTTGTAGTGCGAGTATCCGTGGAAGTCGCTGTCGATGTAGAACCCGTTGAAGTTGGCGTAGGGTAGACGAGTTGAGGTCGGACAATCGTGCGTTACATCATTCGGGTTGGCCTGGCAGAACGACAGGTTTGCCGAAGTGATTGGATACGGCTGTGCGATGTTGCGCCGATCCAAGAGATGAACCGCGTGCGTTCCGATGTAGTTCACTTCGAGGGTTGTGTTCGGGGCAAGCTCGCGCTGCACCGATCCGGTCCATGACTGTACATACGGGTTCAGCGGGTTCTCCGACTCAATCACAGCGATGAACGACAGCGTTGAGACGGGGAAGGGCTTGAGCGTGTTGTAGCTCGGGAACAGGTTGTTGCCGAACTTGGTGAGAGTGGAATCCTGTGTCGGAACCAGGTTGTTGCGAATGCTGTAGGGGTAGATGTCGGCTGAGTCATCAATCTCGCGACCTTCATACGAGTCGTAGAAGATGCCGAAGCCGCCACGGACCACTGTTTTCGGGTTGAGTCGGTACGCCAGGCCGAAGCGAGGCGCAAACGGTGTCTTGGGCCCCGGATGCGGGACCGATCCGCAGTAGCGCAGAATGGTGCTCCCATTCCGGCCCACTCCGGGTGCGACGCCATTCGTAGTAAGCCTGGGATCGGCATAGCAGAGGCCGCCCGCTGCATTCGTGGTATCGAGCCAGAAGAAGTGGTTCTGGGCTTCGTATGCTGCAGCACGATAGTCCCAGCGCAGTCCCAGATTGATTGTAAGTTTCTGGGTTACCTTCCAGTCATCCTCTGCATACGGTCCAAAGTAGCCGAAGACGTGGTCCTGCGGATTGCCGGCCTGCGTCGTCGGGCTCAGTGGGCCGGGAACGAATCCGGCGACGTTGTTGTAGTAGCCGAGCATCATATCGCCGACTGCGTTGGCCGTTCCGCAAAGCCCCGTGGAATTCGGACAATTCGCGGAGTTCGTGGTGATCAACTGCGAGTTGAAGCCCCAGTCACCGTAGAAGTCATCGTCGAGATTGCGCACCAGGTGCCAGTGGCGATAGTCAAACCCGAATCCGAGGGTATGACGTCCATGCACCGTGGTGAATCCGTCCGCGAACTCCCATGCAGGCGAGTCCGAGCCCGTGTAGGAGTTCACCGGGCCGCCGGCGCTGGCATAGGTCGTCATGCCAACGTTTGGCCAGGTCTGCTGCAGGGCGGCGAACTTGGTGAAGACGCCCGTCTCTGCCAGCTGGGTCACCGCTGCTGAGGTAATCTGGGGCGCTCCCTGCGGCGCGTACGCGTCGAGGTAGCCGAACCTGAAGTTGTTCACGGTCGCATTGCCAATGTTGAATGTGTGCGACAGCTCCCAGTTCTTCTGGTTCTCGAAGTACTGCTCCATGCCGTAGTTCAGGGAGCCGGAGTTGTAGAGCGAGCTGTTCTGATACTTCGCGTACGTGTACCGGAAGAAGATCGTGCCCAGCCGTCCGAGCGCCTGGTCCACGCGATAGGTCTGCTGATTCGTGGTGAGCGGCGCCCCATACGGCACGATGAAGTTCGGCACGCCTTCTGCCTGGTTGGCAACCGTCGGCTTTGCCCAGTAGCCGTTGCCAAGAGCCATCTGCGCCACACGATTGGTGACGCTTCCAGACGGAATCTTGTTGCCGGTAAATGCCAGCCCTGTGGTCGGATCGACGGGCATGCAGTTATACCGCAGGCTCAACAGCGCAGCGCACTGCGGCGTTCCATAAGCCGGCAGCGGGCCGCCGGGCAGCGCAACTCCGCCTGTCGTGGGCAGGGCCGGATACGTTTCTGCCGAAAAGTCGCCTGTAAGCACGGCAGGATTCGGCACCACTTCTGTCGCGAGGCCGCCGTTGTTGATGCGCCAGCCCTCGTAGTTTGCCATCCAGAAGGTGCGGTTGAGCCCGTTGTAGATCTTGGGCAGATAGACGGGGCCATCCGCAACAAAGCCGAACTGGTTCTGGCGCAGAATGGGGTTGGCCGTCTTGACGCCTGTGATGACGTTATTGGCCGTCATAAACGGCAGAGCGTCGAACGCATCATTGCGGTTGTTCTCAAAGATCGACCCGTGCAGATGATTCGTGCCGCCTTTGCTGACGATGTTGATCTGGCTCGCACTGAATCCGTACTCAGCCGAATAGGTTCCGCTGTCCACTTTGAATTCCTGGATCGCATCCTGCGAGAGAATGACAGCAGGCGTCACCAGGGCCGGGTCAGTGTTGACCAGTCCGTCCAGCGTGTAGTTGTTGCCCTCAGGGCGGCCACCGTTGATGCTGACCGCGTTGCCTTCGCCCTGGCGCATCGTGCCCTGTTCACCGCCGACGGTCACTGCTCCGGCGGTCACCAGAAGCAACTGCATGAAGTTGCGTCCGTTCAGCGGCAGATTCTCAACCTGCTGCTGACTGACAAGGGTGGAAAGCTCTTCGCTGTCCGTGTCGAGCGCAACACCCTGCGCCGTCACGTTCATCGTCTCTGTCACCGCGCCAGGTTTGAGCGCGAGATCCTGGCGGAACTTCTGGTCTACGGTAAGAGTGATGCCGGATGCTACCGACTTTTGAAAGCCCTTCGCGGTCGCGGACACTGAGTAGTGGCCGGGAAGGAGCGCTGGTACCAGATAGTCGCCAGACGAGCTGGTAACCTGGCGAACAGCTACGTTGGTTGCTGTGTTGGTTACTGTGACTGATACGCCTGGCAGAACAGCGCCCGTACTGTCGGTCACCGTCCCCAGGATGGTTCCTGTTTGTCCTGCCTGTCCAAACACGCTGCTTGCTGAAAGCAGCAGGATCATCAGGGCAAATCCGACTCGCAATTTACTCATCGGTGGCCTCCTCATTGGTATTCCGTTCCTGAGCGGGAACAGACCTGAAACTCAACCTGCCCGACGGCGCCGCTGCTCGAACCAAGGGGGCACACGGACTCTCCGGAGAAGCTGGTTGGTTCCAATGTCGCCCAACATTACGCACCTCATGAAACGAGTGTCAAGAGAAAATTTAATTCTCATTTGAAATTTTCTTGCCCCCCTTGCCAAAGACCGATGAGCCAGGGGAGCGCCCCCGTAACCCAAGCCAGCAAGCCAAGGATTCTAATGGCAAATAATTCCTCTTCCGAATTGCATTTGGGCGTGCTACTGTTCTTTCCGCTTGGATTTTCCATCCCAAAACCGCCGGAAGCACGCAGATCGCCCCGTCAGATCCGGGTTCTGACGCGCTTCAGGCCACGACTTGCAGGAGAAATCTGATGAAGACCCCTCTTCAGCGGCGGGCTTGTGCGACGCTCGCTTCTGTCCTCTTCGCCCTCACCGCGGTAGCGCAGACTCCCGATGCCCTCAAGCAGGGATTTGAGAATCCTCCCTCCAGCGCCCGGCCGCGCGTCTGGTGGCACTGGATGAACGGCAACATCACCCAGGAAGGCATCAAGCTCGACCTCGAATGGATGCACCGGGTCGGCATTGCGGGATTCCAGAACTTCGACGCCGCTCTCTCCACGCCCCAGGTCGTCAAGCAGCGGCTCGCCTACATGACGCCGGAGTGGAAAGACGCCTTCAAATACGCAATTCAAACCGCCACGCAGATGGGCATGGAAGAAGCCATCGCCGGTTCGCCGGGCTGGAGCGAGTCCGGCGGCCCATGGGTTCCGCCGTCGCAGGGCATGAAGAAATATGTCTGGAGCGAAACCCTCGTCGAAGGCGGCAAGCCCTTCACGGGAACCCTGGCGCACCCGCCTTCCAACACCGGCGCATTCCAGAACATCGGCATCCGCGACTCACTTGGTGCGGCGCCCGGCGCAAAGAAGACACCACAGTTCTACGCCGATTCTGTCGTCATCGCCTATCGCCGCGCGTCATCGGATGTCTCCATCAGTTCGCTGCATCCCAGGATGACTGCGAGTGGCGGATCGCCTGACCAGGCGATGCTCACAGACGGCGATCTTGAGAAGGCCACTGGACTCGCCATTCCCGCCGCTGGCGAAAAGGCTTGGATCCAGTACGAATTTGACCAGCCCACGACGCTGCGCGCCCTCACGCTGGTCACCAAAGATCCCGACCGGATTACTTCCATGATTTACGGGATCGCCGCTCCGGAGAAGGCTCTCGAAGCCAGCGACGACGGACAGACGTTCCACCTCGTCGCTACCATGCCGCACGGCGGCGGACACGAGCATACGCTCTCCTTCCCTGCTGTCACCGCAAAGTATTTTCGCGTCACCTTCAAGCGAGTTCCCCCGCCTCCGCCGCCGGCATGGGCGCGTGGGCTCGACCCGAAATCGTTCGGCTTGAATGCAGGAACGGCACCCAGCGACTATCAGATCGCCGAGCTCGTGCTGCACCCCGGCGCGCGCGTCAACGAGTTCGAAGAGAAGGCCGCGTTCACGCCTGAGCCCGATCTCTATAGCCTTGCGACGCCATCCGTCGATTCCAGTGACGCCGTGCGCACCTCCGATGTTGTGGACCTCACATCGAAGATGCACGCCGACGGAACGCTCAACTGGACGCCGCCCGCGGGTGATTGGGTCGTCGTTCGTTTCGGCTACTCCCTGCTCGGCATCACCAACCACCCCGCCACCGCTGAAGCCACTGGTCTGGAAGTGGACAAGCTCGACCGTCGCTATGTGAAGCAGTACATGGAGACCTATCTCGAGAGCTACAAACAGACTGTCGGCCCCGACCTGATCGGAGCGCACGGCATCCACTACATCATCAACGACAGTTGGGAGGCAGGCTCGCAGAACTGGACCGACAACATGATCGATCAGTTCAAGAAGCGCCGAGGCTATGATCCGACTCCGTGGATGCCCGTTCTTACTGGGCAGGTGGTGCAGAGCGCCGAGGCCAGCGATCGCTTCCTGTGGGACTTCCGCAAGACGATCGCCGACCTCATCGCCGACGAGCATTATGGCCAGTTGGAAGCAACCATCCATGAGTGGGGCATGGGCCACTATGGCGAGTCGCACGAGAGCGGCCGCGCGTTTGTTGCCGATGGCATGGAGGTGAAGAAGTTCAACGAAGTGCCGATGGGAGCCATGTGGACCCAGACACCCGGAGTGAACGAAGAGCAATTCGGGTACAACGCGGACGATCGCGAGTCTGCATCCGTGGCGCATATCTACGGCCAGAACCTTGCAGCGGCCGAGTCCATGACAGCAGCGGCCGCGCCATGGGGATGGTCCCCCGCTACGTTGAAGCCCACGGCCGATCAGGAATTTCTCAACGGCATCAACCGCATCGTGATTCATGAGTCGGCCCACCAGCCTCTTGTCGACAAGAAGCCCGGCCTGTCGCTGGGGCCATTCGGCCAGTGGTTCAACCGCAATGAAACCTGGGCGGAGCAGGCTGGTCCGTGGATCGACTACCTCGCCCGCACCAGCTACATGCTGCAGCAGGGGCGCTTTGGCGCAGACCTGGTGTACTACTACGGTGAGGATTCCAACCTCACGGCGATCTTTGCCCATAAAGCGCCCGAGGTTCCGGCCGGGTATGGCTTCGACTACATCAATGCAGACGCTCTGATTCATGAGCTCAGCGTGAAAGATGGAGTGCTGGTCACGCCGGCAGGTATGCGATACAAGGTGCTGGGCCTCGATGCATACAGCCGCCATATGTCGCTGCCCGTGCTGCGTGCGATTCACAAGCTGGTGGAAAGCGGGGCGGTGGTTGCAGGCCCCAAGCCGATCGACGATCCCAGCCTCGCTGACGATTCGGCGGAGTTCCGGAAGCTGAACGATGAGCTATTCGGAGACGGTTCCGGCATTCATTCCGTCGGCAGCGGCAAAGTCTATGCAGGAACAAGCCTCGCCGATGTCTTCAACGCAATGCACGTTGCCCCCGACTTCGACTACACGAAGCCGGAGAGCGACACGCGGCTGGAGTTCCTCCACCGCAAGCTCGACAACGCCGACCTTTACTTCGTGGACAATCGCGGTGACCACGGCTCCAAAGTGAACGCGACCTTCCGCGTCACCGGCAAAGCCCCCGAGCTCTGGCACGCCGAAACGGGCAAGTCAGAACCTGCATCCTACTCGATTGAAAACGGCCGCACAACCGTTCCACTCGATCTTGAAGCCTGGGGAACTGTCTTCGTCGTCTTCCGCAAGCCGGCTCATGGCACATCGTTCACCGCGCCTGCGAAGAATGTGCAGGAACTGGCGACGGTCTCCGGTCCGTGGCAGGTCAGCTTCCCCGCCAACTGGGGAGCCCCAGCCTCCACGACACTCAACGAACTTGCGTCATGGTCCGACAACGCAGATGCTGGCGTGAAGTACTTCTCCGGCACCGGAACCTACACCAAGACGCTCCAGGTTCCCGCGTCCTGGCTGCACAAAGGCGCGCAGATCTGGATCGACCTGGGAGATATCAAGAATCTGGCGCAGGTCTCTGTGAACGGCAAGTCACTGGGCGTCGTCTGGCACAAGCCATACCGTGTGGATGCCACTGAAGCTCTCAAGCCGGGCGCCAACGAGCTGTCGATTCAGGTCACCAACGCCTGGGTCAACCGGATGATCGGCGACCAGCAACCGGGCGCCACGCAATACACGTTTACGGCCGTCAAACCCTACCGGGCCAATTCTCCATTGGTGCCTTCCGGTCTGCTCGGACCCGTTACGGTCTCGTCTGTCCAGGCCCGTTAAACCGTCCAAAGCGCCCGAATGCTCGACGTACAGTGCATCCGGGCGCTTTCATTTCCAATCCTTGCATGTGCCTTTCTTTCCGCCGCATCCTGAGCGTGCCGCCGTCTCAGCCTTCCCGTGTGCATGCAGTGCCCTTCCAATCTTCCGCCGGCAGCGTCTGGATCTCCAGATCCACACTCGCGATCTCACCGCCGCATTCCGCGGCCTGAAGGCGGGTACACCGGCAAAGCTCGGTAAATCCAAGGTGCCCGTTTGGACTCAGTTCCACACCGGAGCTGACCAGGGCGCTATACATTTCGATGCATTGGCTGCGCTCAAACTCGAAGAGCAGACTCACCACACCCGCGTCATTCGCTCCCCGGCTCAGCACCCATCCCCCGCAACCAAGAATTGCTCCCGTCACAAGCTTCACCAGCCTGCCCGGCTCCGCGATGCTCACCGCCTTCATTTCGAGCGCCCAGGGAGTCTTCTGCGGCGGAATGTGCTCATGCTCTGACGCTCGGCTTCTCACATCTGCGTTATCGGCCCTTTTCGCTGGGCCTTCACACGGCACGGCGGCATTCAATCTGACCAGTCCCTGGACATTGTGTTCCGCACCAAAATGTCCTATGGTCAAATTCAATTCAAATGGTTTCTGAACCGGAAGCAGGAGCGTCCAACCGCACCTGCCTCCATCCTCTTTGCACAGGTGCGTGAATTGTGATCATCGGCAGCGGAATTGACATCACCGAAATCGACCGCATCCATCAAAGCATTTCCCGCTTCGGGAATCGCTTTCTCAATCGCGTCTTCACGCCGCAGGAGCAGCAATACTGCCTGCGCAAACGTGCCTCTGCGGAGAGCTTCGCCGCTCGATTTGCTGCGAAGGAGGCCGGCGCCAAAGCTCTGGGCACAGGAATCAGCCGCGGAGTGAATTGGCTGGAGATTGAGGTGGTTCGCCCGCCGGGCCAGCGCCCTCAACTCCAGTTTCATGGCCGCGCCCTGGAGACCGCGCACCGCCTCGGCGTCCAGCACATTGCACTCTCCATCACACACACGGCACAAATCGCCATGGCCAGTGTGGTCCTGGAGGATTGAGGGTGGAGCGCGCAAGCATCTGCTATCCTCAAGGGTAAACAGGCCCGAAATCGGTCAGCAACACCAGAGGGATGCCGTGCCAAGCCAGAAAGAGATTCAATGGTCACAGCTTCGGGTAGGACTCCTGGTTCTGGCAGGAACTGCTGTGCTGATCCTGACCATCTTCCTGATGTCGGGCACGTCTGGCGGCCCATTTTCGCGCAAGCTCGTTCTGCGCTCCTATTTTGACAATGCTTCCGGCCTCAAAAATGGCGCGCCTGTCACTCTCGAGGGCGTCACCATCGGGAACGTCATGCGCATTCGCGTCATCCCGGACAGGAACCCTACGCCGGTTGAGGTCACCATGCGGGTTGGACGCGAGTATCTGCGCGACCTGCACACCACTTCGACCACCTCCATCGCGCAGGCAGGCGTATTAGGCGATAGTTATGTCGATATCGACTCCAGTACCGCGACCGGCCCGCCGCCTGGCGACAACGCTGAATTGAGAGCGACGGGTTCACCTAACATCCAGGACGTGATCCGAACAAGCCAGGTATCGATTCAGGAAGTGACCCAACTTGTGCGCAAGCTTGAGGTCCTCTCCGATACGCTCAACTCCAAGCGCGGAACCGTTGGCGCTCTTATCAATGATCCGGCCTTTTATGCAAAGGTCTCGCGCATCGCCGACGATCTGGAAAAGATCGCCAATGCGGTCAGCCAGGGGAACGGCTCGCTCGGCAAGTTCGTGATGGACGACACGCTCTACAACCGCGTCAATGCGACTGCCGATCATCTCAATAACATCTCGGCTTCACTCGACGAGGGCAAGGGCAGCGCGGGCAAATTGCTCCGCGACGAATCGTTCTATGACAACCTGAACTCTTCCGTGAAGAACGTCAACCAGTTGATGACCGAGATTAATGCGGGCAAGGGATCACTCGGCAAGCTGGCCAAGGATCCGGACTTCGCACAGAAGCTCGACGATTCCGTCTCAAGGCTCGACAACATCCTCAAGGGTGTGGATGAGGGCAAGGGCACGATTGGACAGCTCGTTCAGAATCGTTCTCTCTATGACAATGCCGACTCGACGATGAATCAAGCGCATCAGCTCATTCAGGGCATGCGCGAGAATCCGAAGAAGTATCTGGTCATCCGGCTGAAGGTTTTTTAGGCGCCGGCAACGACGATGGAACCTTCGCCGGGCAGGCCCCGTACTTAAGCCGGAGAGGTCGTCATGTTCCCAAGTCTTAGTATTGTTCGAAGCGCCGTGTGCCTCGTCGCGGCGCTTTCCCTGACATCCACTGAAGTACCTTCAAAGGCATCTGTTGCAGCGCAGAAATCTAAGGCACTCGTGACCTACAAGCCGAACGGAGAGATGCTTCCCCCGTCCAACTATCGCGAATGGATTTATCTGAGCTCGGGCCTGGACATGAGCTACTCGGCGAATCCTACGGATATGACCAGGTTCGATAATGTCTTCGTGAACCCGGATGCGTATCGGAGCTTTCTGCGCACAGGAAGCTGGCCCGACAAAACTGTAATGGTTCTTGAGGAGCGCGAAGGGCGCAGCAAGGGGTCGATTAACAAGCAGGGACACTTTCAGGGCACGAATGTGATGGGCATGGAGGTACACGTGAAGGATGCATCGCGCTTCCCCGGCCAATGGGCTTTCTTTGACTTTGCCTCGCCTACAGCCAATGGCACCCTGTTCCCTAAAAGCGCCGCCTGCTACAGCTGCCACGCAGCACATGGAGCAGTTGACACCACGTTCGTTCAGTTTTATCCGACGCTTCTGCCCATTGCTCGGTCCAAGGGTACTCTCAGCCCGGAGTACGTGAAGGAGTCCGCAGCTAAGCAGTAGGATGCGCTTATCGCGCAGGCACCCCTCGAAAGGTCCGCCAGAATTCGACAAAGCTTTTCAGCCTGACCACCTGAAAAGTGTCGTGCCCCACCAGATAAAAGACGGTTGCGCCGAACAGGATGGAATGCAGGGCATCCGATCCGAGCTGGTCGCTGAATGGTAACGGCGCGGCGGAGATCACCATCGCCAGAACGATCAGCATCAAGCTCACGATTCCCATCACCAGGCTGATTTCGACGAGCTTCCCGGTGAACGCCCTGCCGAGCGTAAAGCTCCTCCGCAGCGCGCTCCACGGACTGCGCTCTTCAAGCAGCATTAGAATCGGCGCGACGGTCAGCGGCCAGTTCACCAGCGCCCACAGGCTGAAGAAGCCAAGTGAAAGAAAGATCGCCCAGATCGAGTAGCCAATCAGGTCCGCGTTGCCATCCTGAGAAATGTGCGTGGCAGCCACCCATTGAATCGCGCGCAGCCAGCTCCAGCAGGTTGCCCCGAGCAGCGCCAGCCATCCGGCCTGCAATGTCATCAGCGCAAACGGCCGCCACCGTACACCAGGCTCCAGCTTTACAAGGACAAGCGATCGTCCCAGCCCGGAGATCACCACCCACACCAAGGCGGCCGTGGGTACAAGCCAATGCAGCAGTGCCGCCGCGTACGGACTGTAATGCTCCCACACGCCCGCCATCTGCACCGCGCCAATCCATGGATTCTGCGTGTCCACGCGGTAGAAACCTGCGTCAGCCAGCGGCACAGTGTGCAAAATCTTCCGGATATTCCAGGCGAGCACCCATAGAAACGGCACGCCAAAGCTCCAGCGCCACGCCACCTCAAGGACGATCAGTTGCGGCCGCCGCAGCACCCAGCCAATCTGGTCCACCAGCGTCTGCGTTCCGCGAACCGGAGGCACTTACTTCACCACCAGATTCACCAGCTTGCCCGGCACCACAATGACCTTCGCCACGCTTTTGCCGCTCGTGCGCGACAGGACCTTTTCATCGCCGAGCGCTGCCGCCTCCATCGCCTGCTGCGTGGCATCCATGGCCACGCGCACCACGGTCACGAGCTTGCCGTTGATCTGCACTGGAATTTCCAGCTCATCCTCGCGGGCCAGCTCTGCATTACTGCCCGGCCAGGGCGCTCGCAACACCGCACCCTCTTCGCCCAGAGTTTGCCACAACTCAGCCGCAAGATAGGGAGCGAACGGAGCCAGCAGCAGCACCAGCGTCCGGAGCAGCTCATGCATCACCGGCGCCGCCACTTCGCCCGCCGCCAGTTGCGCATCCGCGGCTTGCAACTCGTTCACCAGCTCCATAATGGCCGCCACGCATGTATTGAAATGCCAGCGGCCCTCGAAGTCCTGCGTAATCTTCGCCGTTGTCTGGTGCAGCTTTCGCAGCAGCTTCAGAGAGATTCCGGTCGGCGCATCAGCCTGTTGGCCGCGTGCGCTGCGCGCTACCGGCGCATACTTCGTCACCAGCCGCCACACTCGGCCCAGAAAGCGGCTCACGCCGGCGACGCCATCTTCCTGCCAGTCCAGATCGCGATCGGGAGGGGCGGCAAACAGCGAGTACATCCGCGCCGAGTCGGCGCCGTAGCGAGCCACCATATCATCGGGCGAGACCACGTTGCCCTTCGACTTGGACATCTTCGCGCGGTCTTTGATCACCATCCCCTGCGAGAACTGGCGCCGCACCGGCTCGTCGATCTCCACCAGGCCCAGGTCTCGCATCACTTTCGTCCAGAAGCGCGAATAGATCAGGTGCAGAATTGCGTGCTCCACGCCGCCGATGTACTGATCAATGGGGAACCAGTATTTGACCACTTGCGGATCAAAGGGCGCCTTTGCATTCTTGGCGTCGGTGTAGCGGTAAAAGTACCAGCTTGAATCGACAAAGGTGTCCATCGTGTCGGTCTCGCGCAGTGCCGGCCCGCCGCATTTGGGGCAGGTAACGTTGACAAACTCCGGCACGCGGCCCAGCGGCGAGCCGCCCTGCTGCGTAATCTCGATCTGCTCAGGCAGCAACACGGGCAGCTGATCGTCAGGCACCGGAACCAGTCCGTCGCGCTCGCAGTGAATCATGGGAATGGGCGTGCCCCAGTAGCGCTGGCGGCTCACGCCCCAATCCTTGAGACGGAAGGTGACCGTCGCCTCGCCGAATCCGCCAAGCGCGGCAGCTTCCTGGAGGCGCTTTTGCGCTTCCGCGCAGCTCAGCCCGTCGTACTCGCCGGAGTTCATCAGCACGCCGTCTTCCGAGCAAAAGGGAAGGCGCTCCACGCTCTCTACGTTTTGGATTGGCTGTATCACCTGGATAATCGGCAGGCCATATTTCATGGCAAACTCGAAGTCCCGCTCGTCGTGGCCGGGAACGCTCATGATAGCGCCGGTGCCGTAGTCTGCCAGGATGTAGTTGGCCACCCAGATGGGCACACGCTGGCCGTTGTAGGGATTGAAGGCAAAGCGGCCCGTGGGAACGCCGTGCTTTTCGATTGCGCCCAGATCGCCTGCCTCGCGGGCCTTTTTCTGCTGCTCCAGCAACTCATCCACTTGCGCCTTCAGCCGCGCGTCCGCCGCGGTGAACTCCGCCACCAATGCGTGCTGCGGGGCCAGTTGCACGCTGGTCGCGCCGAAGATCGTATCCACGCGCGTGGTGAAGACGCGAATCTTCTCTGCGCTTCCCTCCACCGCAAAATCCACTTCCGTGCCTTCGCTGCGGCCGATCCAGTTGCGCTGCATGGTGCGGACTTTTTCCGGCCAGCCGTCGAGCTTGTCCAGGCCGTCGAGCAGCTCCTGCGCGTAGGCCGTGATGCGGAAGAACCACTGCACCAGATCGCGCTGTTCCACGAGCGTCGTCTCATGCCGCCAGCAGCAGCCATTGACCACCTGCTCGTTAGCCAGCACGGTTGCACAGTCCGGGCACCAGTTCACCTTGCTCTTCTTGCGGTAGGCCAAGCCTTTCTCATACATGCGCAAGAAGAACCATTGGTTCCAGCGGTAGTAATCAGGCAGGCAGGTGGTCACTTCGGTGGCCCAGTCGAAGCCCATGCCCAGCCGCTCAAATTGCCGCTTCATGCCCGCGATATTCGAGAGCGTCCACTCGCGCGGTGGCGTATGGTTCTTGAGCGCGGCATTCTCCGCGGGAAGTCCGAACGCATCCCATCCCATCGGGTGCAGCACGTTGTACCCGCGCATCCACATGTGCCGCGCCAGCGCGTCGCCAATCGAGTAGTTCCGCACATGGCCCATGTGCAACTGCCCGCTCGGATACGGCAGCATCTCCAGCACGTAGTACTTTGGCTTCCCGCAATCCGCGGGCTCCGCTGCATACAGCCTCGGCTCCGCGGCCCATCGCTCCTGCCACTTCGGTTCAATCTGGGCCGGGTCGTATCGAAGTTCGTTGTCTTCCGCCATATTCCTTCAGTGTAAATGGGCGTGCCGACCGAAGATCCCTGCGCTGCGAGCGCCGATTGACGAAGCCCTTCCGCTCTGCAAAACTCACGTCCATGGCATACGCAGGCAAAGTGGAATACGCTCACGCACGGCCCATCCGCGAGCGGAACAAGCCGTACTACCGCCTTGCGCACTGGCCCATCTGGATATGGGTCTTCTTTCTCGCTCCGGGACCTTTGACGTTTTCACTCTTTGCGAGCGGATTCAGCGTGGCCAACACGCTTTGGCTTCTCATTGTTCTGCTCGGCACTGGCATCGCAGGCTGGCATGCGCAACTTCCCGGCGTCGAGCATCGCCCGTACATCCTCCGTTTCGACGAGGACAAGCCCAATCCACTGTACCGGCGCATCTGCTATACATTTGCATGGAACGCGGCCTTGAACTTTGCCCTGCTTAACCTCGCCGGACTGCTCCTCGCCGCTCTCACCGGCATGTGGCGCATGAAGCAGATCTATCACTTCGCCTATATGCCGCTCTGCCTCACCATCCTGCTGCTTGGCGCACTCGGCAGGCTTCCAAGAGTCGGCCCGCGCACCCGAGGCGAAGGCGTGGAGCGACGCTACTTCTACGGAACCGTCTGGGCCGTCACCGCTGCCCAGACCACTCTGCTCATCCTGTGGAAGATGCTGCCCCGCGGCCGGCCCGAAGACTTCGCCAAGCTCTTTGTGTATCTCGCCGTTCTCGCCTTCATGGGAGGTCTCGCCTATCGCGGCAAGCTCTATCGGACGCGGCCCATCGTGCCCGGAGAAGTGATTGTCGAATAGGTTCAATTCAGTCCCGTACCGTGACAGAAAAAGTGCGCGGTCCTGCTCTGGAGCGCGCAGCAAGGCACTGCGCCGGACTATCTTCTTCGAGAAACCGGACTGTATCCGGACGCCGCCGCTTTGCGCATCGCTGCAAGGCTCTCCTCGATGCTGAGCAGTGGAGTCGTCTTGCTGTTCTTCAGCGCGCCGCCCGCACCAATCGCCAACGCAAGAGCCGCCGCGCTTACATTGTTTGGCAGCTCCATAATCGACACAACGTCCTGATCGCCAAACGACATCCACAGCCCGATCAGCTTGCCCCCGAGCGTTTCGACAGCCTTTCTGACGTACTCCGAACGGTCCTCGGGTTTCTTGATCAGGGCGCGCAGCGCCTCAGGACGATAGGATGCCTGCACAAGATAAGTAGGCATAACGTTCAACCTCGGAATGATGTCTGGAGGCCCAACTCGGGGGAGAACCGAAGTATACACCTCAATCCACCTGTCTCCGCCACGCTGACTTCACTCCCCCGCAGACCCGCGCTCGGCACGCGCAGGGGTTGGTTCCGCGCTGCGCACCTGCTACACTCTCACTCGTCATGTCCGGTGCAAGTCTGTTGATTATCACCGCTTCCTATTTCTTCGGTTCCATCCCTACCGGCTATCTTCTGGTGCGGTTCATTCGCAAAGAGGATATTCGTACCGTGGGCAGCGGGAACATCGGCGCCACCAATGTCCTCCGCTCGGGCGGCAAGGGCCTGGGAGCCGCCACATTCCTTCTTGATATGTTGAAGGGCTGTGCGGCGGTCTGGCTTGGCGCGCTGGTCGCTCCCATGCTCATGCCTCACAGTTCCCTTCGCAACGTAGAGGCCCTGGCTGCCCTATGCGCCGTCCTCGGGCACATGTTCCCTGTCTGGCTGCGCTTTCGCGGCGGCAAAGGCGTCGCCACTGGCTTCGGCGTCTTTCTCGTCGCCGCTCCGTGGGCCGCTCTCGCCGCCATCAGCGTCTTCTTCCTGGTGCTCTACTTTTCCCGCTTCGTCTCGCTCGCTTCGATCCTCGGCGCAGCAAGCTTTCCTCTTTTTGCCTTGTTCCTGGATCAGGGGGCACGGCCTTGGTTTTTCATCGCGGTTCAGGTGGCCGTTGCATCGCTCATCATCCTCAAGCACCACCAGAACATCCGTCGCCTGCTCAGCGGCACGGAAAGCCGCTTCGGCTCCAGGCCGCGCACGGAGAATCCCGCATGAGCCGCATCGCTGTTCTTGGTTCCGGGGCCTGGGGCACTGCCCTTGCTCTTTCTTTCCATCGTCGCGGCGGTCATATCGTCACCCTCTGGTCGCACAGTGAAGAGGAGGCGCAGCAGATCGCCGCATCCCGCGAAAACACGCGCTTCCTCCCCGGCTTCCCGCTTCCGTCCGACCTGCGCATCGCCGCGGACGCCGCACCCGTTCACGAAGCGGACATCCTCGTCGCCGTCATTCCCTCTCAGTTCCTTCGTCCCACCATCGAGAGGCTCGCGCCCCACATGCGCGAGAGTCAAGTCATCGTGAGCGCAACCAAAGGATTGGAAGATCGCACGCTGCTTCGCATGACACAGGTCATCGAGTCGGTTCTCGCGAGCCGTCAGCTCACCCTGCCCGTCGGCGCGCTCAGTGGCCCCACGTTCGCGCTGGAGGTAGCCGAAGGGCAGCCGACCGCCTGCACGATCGCCTTTCAAGACGCCGCCACCGCTTCGCGAGTCCAGCAGGAGTTTTCGTCTGAAGCTCTTCGCCTCTACACATCCACTGATGTGACCGGCGTCGAACTGGGCGGCGCACTGAAGAATGTCATCGCCATTGCGGCCGGCATCGCCTCCGGCGTCGGCCTCGGTTACAACTCCGCGGCCGGACTCATCACCCGCGGTATCGCTGAGATCACCCGTCTCGCCGTGGCCTCCGGCGGCCGGCGCGACACTCTCGCTGGGCTATCCGGCATCGGCGATCTCGTACTCACATGCACCGGTTCGCTTTCGCGCAACCGCACCGTTGGCCAGGCCTTGGGAAGAGGCCAGAAGCTGCCCGAGATTCTTGAGGGTCTTGGCGGCAAAGTCGCAGAAGGTGTACGCACCACGCGCGCCGCACTCGCTCTCGCCCGCAAGCTCGGCATCGAGATGCCGATTACCGAGCAGATGGAGCTCATCCTCGACGAAGGCAAGGACCCCCGCGAAGCCATCCGCGATCTGATGCTGCGGCCCGGCAAAGACGAAGTCTGAGTCGCAAACCTCGCCTTCCTGCCGGATAGCACACATCACTACTTCCCTGTCGCACCGTCCGCTGCGGCAGCGTGCACATGCAGAATCACGCGCCGGTACGAAGTCAGAGCCGGCGTGCCATCATCCGTCACTTCCAGAATGATGTGCGTTACTCCATCCGTACGGCACGGCATGATGTTTGGAATCCACACCGGCGCGCAGAGAGCTTTCACCTGCGCCTTCGCCACTGGGCCGTCTGCTCCATCCAGTGCCACATCCGCTCCGTGGCTGCCCGCCACACCGGCCTCGGGATACACCCACCAGTGATACGAGAGTTGCTGTCCATCGGGGTCCCGGCTGCCCTTCGCATCCAGCGTCACGGTCTGCCCCACGGTCGCGTCCAAGTCAATCGGCGCAGTCCCTTCGCTGCCGTTCACCACAAGCACCGGATTGTGATTCGCG
>JAGWML010000243.1 GCA_028873155.1 Acidobacteriota bacterium | reverse complement strand
AGCGCCGAGCGTGAGCCGAATTTTCTCGTGGTCTCCGCTTGATGCGACGCAATAGGGAACCAACAAAGAGGCAAGGACTGGCTCTACACCGGGAATAGCTGTGATTTTCTCCCGGAGGGCTGTGGCAGACCGAAGCCCAAGCTCATCTACGAAATTGCTTGGCGGCGGCTTGCCGAGCATCTGGGTAATAAGCCCTAAACACTGCGCCATCGAAAGGCCCACGAACCGCTCAAACATGTCTTGCAACGACACATTCAAACCGAGTTCATTCAGCATCGAGCAAAAGACGGCGTTCGTGATGCGCTCACTGTCAACCAGTACACCGTCGCAGTCGAAAATGACTAGTTCGCAATTGCTCATCTGATTGAAGGCCAACGCCCGAGCTCAGCCGCGGCCTCGCGAAGCGGGACCGTCGGCTGGAGCGATTTGTTGAGCATCGTTGTTGCTCTTGGCGGTGGGAGGCACGACCTCGCCTTTCAGAGCCAAGATAGCTTTTCGCCTATCGTCGCGAAGCGCAGGCACGACATAGATTTCGTGAAGAACCTCGGATAAGGAAGCGAGAATGATGCGTAGATGCTTCGCTTCCCAACCGTCGTAGCTATTCTCGTGAACTTTTGAACTCGTTACCTGTTGAATCGTTAGCAGCGTGTCGAAAAACGCGGGTTCTACATCAGGGTGCTTGGCCTTCAGTGACTTGATCCGATCTTTATAGTTATCACCCGTTGCTTTGCTTAGCGCCCCCAACTCATAGACGATCTTTCGAGCGCACGCCGACGCTCCAGTAAGGTAATTGCTTTTCAGGCAGCCTTCGGCTTCGGTTAGCAGCTCCCGGAGCACACGCGGCACGCGCTCATCAAGAACAAAGAACGAGGTCGGGACTGAGTAAAAGAAGACCTCGTCTAGCACTTGGCCTGCGCTCTTGCCGAACGTGAAGCGCCAACGATTTGTGCCATCTATTTGACCGATGTGCTGCGGTTCAAGGTCTTTGAAGGTGAGGTGTAGCGACTTTTTCCCACACGAATGGCACCTCACAATATGCCCAAAGCAACGCTTCTTGTCGGTCCAGTCGAAGGAAAAATTTACGACGATCGTGTACGACACGTGCCTACGGTTACAAAACGGACAGTTGTAGATCGTCGTGTCTACAAAGTACCGATTGTCCAAATGAGATTGATCAGGCACGGCGCTCTCCTAAGATGCCCAACTTAAATTCGACTGCATAAATGCGGCACGCAAACGCTGCACTTGGGCGGTAATAAAACTTGACTTGAATAAAATCATAGCATTCGCGTGCTTTATCACATCAAGACCTGTGCAGGGAAGCACACATGGACAAACCGAGTTTACTTGACCAACTCCGCAAAGTAGTCGTGCTTATACTACCCCCGTAGCGCGAGCCGAGCACTGCAGCGAGCAAGGCTGGCCCGCAGGGGCGAAGTCAGGATGACGAGCTCGCGCGACCGGCACAGGTATGTGCCGTGAGCGCGATCCCGCAGCGAGCAAAGCGCGCAGAGCAGTCGCCGCGGCGGCGACCCGCGCTCCGGGGAAATGGTTTTGGGCACTATTGCCGAAACAAAAGTGCCACGCCCGTGGGTGCGGGAACCCACTTCATATCCACTTCACGGAACAGCCGATGCTCGGAATCTGCTCTTTGGGCCCCTGACCCATCTCGATGATCTGCTGCATGGCCTCGAACAATTCCCGCTTCGTGCCGGGCCGCGGCGGCGAGGTGCGGCCTTCGTCCAGGCGGCCGCGGTACTGCAGTTCGAGCTTGGCGTTGTAGCCGAAGAAATCCGGTGTGCATACGGCGCCATAGGCGCGCGCGACCTGCTGGGTTTCGTCGTAGAGATAGGGAAATGGAAATTTGTGCGCCTGCGCAAAGCGTTGCATGTTCTCGAAGGAATCCTCGGGATAGGTTCCGACATCGTTCGGCATGATGGCCACGGCTTGCATGCCGAGCGGGGAGAGTTCATTGCACACCGCTACGATGCGATCAATGCAAGCCTTTACGTAGGGACAATGGTTGCAGATGAACATGACGAGTGTGGCCTTCTCTCCGCGGCAATCAGCCAGCGTCCACTCGCGACTGTGCACGCCGCGCAGCCGGAAATCCGGTGCCGGTTTTCCAAATTCACAGAGAGGCGTTTCTTTTGCAGCCATTGGGGCGATATCTTCCATGTGTAGGAGCGGCGATATTCGCCGCGAAGATATCGCGGTCGGGACGACCGCTCCTACGAGAATACCTTGGTTAAGCATAGTACGGCCATGCGGGTTCAGAGGCGGTAAGCGGGGCGGTGGCGACAAGTTCGTGGCCACGGTCGAAAAGACCTGCCCAAAACAGTACACTATTACCCCTTTTTCAGTTCAAACGCAGAGGACCTGCTCATGTCGCGCAACTACCTGTTCACCTCGGAATCGGTTTCGGAGGGTCATCCGGACAAGATGGCGGACCAGATTTCCGACGCGGTGCTGGATGCCATGCTGGAGCAGGACAAGCATTCGCGCGTGGCCTGCGAAACCCTGGTGAAAACCGGCATGGTCATCATCGCCGGCGAAGTCACCACCAATGCCTGGGTGGACCTCGAGCATCTCGTCCGGCAGGTGGTGAAGGACATCGGCTACACCTCAGAGATGGGTTTCGACTGGGAAACCTGTGCAGTGCTGAATGCCATCGGCAAGCAGTCGGGCGACATCGCCCAGGGCGTGGACCGCAAGAGTCCCGAGGAACAGGGCGCCGGCGATCAGGGCCTGATGTTCGGTTACGCCACCAATGAAACCGACGTGCTCATGCCCGCGCCGATTACCTATGCACACCGGCTGGTGAAGCGCCAGGCAGACGTGCGCCGCAGCGGCAAATTCCCGTGGCTGCGGCCGGACGCCAAGAGCCAGGTCACGTTCCGTTACGAGAACGGCAAGATCGCCGGCCTGTCGGCGGTGGTGCTTTCCACTCAGCACTCACCGGATGTGGCGTACAAGACGCTGCAGGAAGCGGTGATGGAGGAAGTCATCCGTCCGGTGCTGCCCAAGGAATGGCTGGGACGCGATACCAAGATTCACATCAATCCCACCGGCCGCTTCGTCATCGGCGGTCCGGTGGGCGACGCCGGCCTCACCGGCCGCAAGATCATCGTCGACACCTACGGCGGCATGGCGCGCCACGGCGGCGGCGCGTTCTCCGGCAAGGATCCATCGAAGGTGGACCGCTCGGCGGCCTACGCCGCGCGCTATGTGGCCAAGAATCTGGTGGCGGCGGGACTGGCGGAGCGCTGCGAGATCCAGGTGAGCTACGCGATCGGCGTGGCCGAACCGACTTCCATCAGCGTGGATACCTTCGGCAGCGGTCGGCTGAGCGACGAGCAGTTGACCAAGCTGGTGCGCGAGCATTTCGACCTGCGTCCCTACGGCCTCGTCAAGATGCTGGACCTGATCCGGCCCATCTATCGTAAGACCGCGGCCTACGGTCATTTCGGCCGCGAAGAGCCTGAATTCAGTTGGGAGAAGATTGACAAGGCCGAAGTGCTGCGCGACGCAGCGAAATTAAAGGTGGTGGGATAAAGCCGCGTGACGCGGGGGCGGTTGTCTGGAACTGGATTCCGGCGCGGGCGAAGCCCGGCCTGTCCTGAGCTTGTCGAAGGGCCGGAATGACGATCTGATAGGTTTCGCCCGCAACGGGCAGGTTCTGATTCCAAGGAGCGCTGCAACCGGATTGGCCGGCCAGGCTTGGGAAACGAACGGTAATTACAACGGCGCTCGTTTATTTTGTGGAGACACACAATGAACGCCGTAGTAAACAAGAAAACCCAGGATTATTTCGTCAAGGACATCGGCCTCGCCGAGTGGGGGCGCAAGGAGATCGCCATCGCCGAGACGGAAATGCCCGGCCTCATGGCGGTGCGCAAGGAATACAAGAAGCAGCAGCCCCTGAAAGGCGCACGCATCGCGGGCTCGCTGCACATGACCATCCAGACGGCCATGCTCATCG
>JAGWML010000242.1 GCA_028873155.1 Acidobacteriota bacterium | reverse complement strand
CGTCTTCTGTCGCTTCGCAGGCTGCAATCTATGGTCCGGACGCGAAGAAGATCGCACCAGCGCCATCTGCAAGTTCTGCGATACCGACTTCATCGGCACATCCGATCCCGACGGCGGCAAATTCGACGCAGCGGCTTCTCTCGCCGATCGCATCGCGCATGCCTGGCACGCCGCTTCATCCGCTGACAAGAGATTCGTCGTGCTCACCGGTGGCGAACCGCTCCTGCAGGTGGACGCTCCCTTGATCGATGCCCTCCACGCAAGGGACTTCGAAATCGCCGTCGAAACCAACGGCACCATCGGCGCTCCCACCGGACTCGACTGGATCTGCGTCAGCCCCAAAGGCGGTTCCACGACCAACCAGACCTGGGGCGACGAGCTCAAGCTGGTCTTTCCTCAACCGGACGCGAGGCCGGAAGCCTTCGAACACCTGTCTTTCCGCCACTTCTTTCTGCAGCCCATGGACGGACCCGATCTTCACGCCAACACCGAAGCCGCCATCCGCTACTGCATGAGTCATCCGCAGTGGCGCTTGAGTCTGCAGACCCACAAGCTCGTCGGCATCCGGTAGCCCGGGGATCGCTCGCGGTCTCCACCGGCTCCGCAGACCTTGGCGAATCCGTGCCTCGCATGACAGCATGGGGAGTCGCATTTCGCGCCGCCACGGAGGAACCCCACGCATGCGCATCCCTCGCCGCAGCTTTCTCGGTCTGCTCGCCTCCGCCGCTGCCTCCACCTCGCTCCGCCGCGCCCAGGCGACGCCGCCTGACTCACCCACTCCCGCAAACGATCCCCTGCGGCCCGAGTTTCACCTCATGCCGCAGCACAACTGGATGAACGACCCCAACGGCCCCATCTTCTGGAAGGGCAACTACCACCTCTTCTATCAGCTCAATCCGCACGCCGCTGTCTGGGGCGATATGCACTGGGGCCACGCCATCAGCACCGACATGATTCACTGGCGCCATGAGCCCATCGCCCTCGCCCCCACGCCCGGCGGACCCGACAGCGAAGGCTGCTTCTCCGGCTCTGCGGTGGTGGACCAGGGCTCACCGACCTTCATTTATACCGGCGTGCAGAACGCTGCGCCGCAAGACGTCACGCTCCACGACGCCGCCAACAAACTGCGTGAAACACAGTTGCTCGCCATAGCGGAAGACGACAATCTCCTGCGCTGGAAGAAGTTGCCCCAGCCCGTGATCGCCGCGCCGCCCGCGGGCATGAACGTCACCGGCTTTCGCGACCCCTGCCCCTGGCGCGAAGCCGACGGCTGGTATCTTGCCGTCGGCTCCGGCGAGCGCGGCAAAGGCGGATGCGCGCTGCTCTACCGCTCGCAGGACCTTCGCCACTGGGAGTATCTGCACCCGCTCGCGCAAGGCCAGCCCACCGGCAGCACGGCAGCCGATCCGGTTGACAGTGGCGACATGTGGGAGTGCCCCGACTTCTTTGAGGTGGATGGCCGCCACTGCCTGCTCTACTCCACAGAACGCAAGGTCTACTGGACCACGGGCGACTACGACCGCCGTACGCATCGCTTCACGCCCACACGCCAGGGCATCCTGGACTACGGCGCCTACTACGCGCCCAAGAGCTTTCTCGCGCCTGATGGCCGCCGCATCCTCTGGGGCTGGATTCCCGAAACGCGCCCGCAGGCCGAATACGCCGCCGCGGGCTGGGCCGGCTGCATGTCCCTTCCACGCGTCCTCGGGGTCAATGCAGAGGACCAGCTCACCATGCGCGTCGCCGCTGAAGCGGAGAAGCTGCGCGGCACGCCGATGCGCGGCACACTCAAGGGAGGAGCGCAGAACCTGCCGCTGGACCTGCTGCATCAGGAAGTCGCGCTCAACCTCGCCCCGCATACCCAGTCGGCAACCCTGCGTCTGCTCGTCGACAAAAAGCCCGCCTGGGAGCTGCTGCTGGATTGGCGCTCCGGTACAGGCCGCTGCGCGGATCGCAGCTTCCCGTTACCGGCTCGCGCCGCTGCCCCCGCGCAGGTGCGCCTCTATCTCGATGCCTCGGTGCTTGAAGCATTCATCGGCGACACCGACGCCATCACCACGCGCTGCTACACCCTCCGGCCCAGCCACATCGCGCTTGAGGTCACGCTCGATGCCGCCGGCAGCGGTGCCTGGACCCAATGCCCGCTTGCCGCCATCTCCCCGGACCGGCTGACTGCGTAGCCGCAACCGGTCGCACGCAGCGCCGCCAGCCACCATGGCAATGCCCGCCGGGGCGTCCGTTTCGCCTATCGCTTCGTGCGCGCGCCCCCTCGATGCGGTCCAGGCTTCTTCGAGCTTGGTTTGTCGGCAGCCAAATGGAGTCCAGTCGCCTTGCGCGCCGATACCGACAGGCCGCCGACCGTGTGCGCCGCCAGATCAACCGTAAAGGTGTCGATGGGATGCACAGTGGGCGGCGCGTTGCCGCCCGATGCTGGCGGAGTCACGGCAAGCGCCTCCACCTGAATGGCGTCTGCACTGACCGTGATGCGCAGAAAGCCATAGTCGGTGTCGTTGTATTGGTCGAGCGAGATCGTGTTCCCCAGCCCGTCCGGCTCTGTGTGCGCGCCCGGCGTGGGCTTGCTGCCGTTGGGGCCGCGCTTCAGGCCCGGCAGGTTATAGTAGCCGCCGTTGCCCGCCACCACGTGTGGAATCTGGCGCCCATCCGCATGCATCGTCCGCGTGTAGCGTTCATACAGATGCGCATGACCGGAGAGCACAAGGTCAGGCCAGATGCCGGCCTGCTGGCAACACGTGTCAATCTCCTTCAGCATGCCCGCACTGGGAAAATGCTGGCTGCTGCCCGTGAACGGCGGATGATGCACGGCAAGAATCAGCGCCTGCGGATTTCTATTGTTGGGATCGGCCTTGCGCGCCGCCTGGACCGCCGCAAGCTGGCTCTTGAGAAAATCAACCTGACCCGTTCCGATCTTTGGATCGCTGAGCACGCCCGCCGACTCGCCGGTGTTCGAGTAGAGTCCGATGATGCGCGCGAACGGCGCGGTCAGCGTAAAGTAGACACCCGGCTGCGTCATCGTGGTGCGCGCAAAGCTGGGCACCGCAACCTGCGAAGTCGCCGTGCAGAAGTTATCGACAAATGGCTGCAGAGAGTAGCTGACCGGCTCTCTGCTGTACATCACGCCATCGTGATTGCCGGGAATGGCGAAGATCGGCGCGTCATAGTTACGATACGGGTCATAGAACTGCTCCGGGTAATAGAGCTCCTGCCCAAAGTAGTAGACCACGTCGCCCAGATGGTAAAAGAACGCGGGCAACCCCGTGGCAAATGTCTTGTTGGTCAGGTCGGCTGTCAGCGCATCCGCCACCGCAAGCTGCGGCTCCGGGCGGATGATTCCACCCGTATCGCCCACCGAGTGAAAGACCAGGCGGCCTGCCGCCTTGATCTGCGCCAGCGTGCTCGCCGGCAGCACCGTGCCAAGGTCCATCACCGGAGGGTCAACGCGCGGCGCGGGAACCGGCTCGATAATCTGCGTGGCGCGCAGCTTGGCATCGGCTCGGATGTCGCTTGCGCTGTACGTGTAAAAGTTGTCGGCCGTGTAGGTCGGATTGGCAAAGGCAAATGCGGCTTTGGACATGGGGGAAGGTCCTCTCTCCGTCTGAAGTTGCTGCGCGCGCGCAGCCTGCTTCCGGCAGAGCCATGCCGGCTCCGCCAGCGTGGCGGAATTATACGCCGAGCTCAGTGAACGGAAGATGATTCGCGTTCCGCACCATGTACCATGCACTCATGGCGCATCCACCCACGGCCCAGGGCGAAGCCATCGTCGCACTTGATGCAGTCACCAAGAGCTATCCGCGGCGCACCGACGCGCGCGTCCAGCACCATACCGTCGTCGATCGCGTCTCGTTCTCCATCGCACCCGGAGAAACCCTCGGCCTCGTCGGCGAATCCGGCTCCGGCAAAACCACTCTCGCCCGCATGATCCTCGGCCTCGTCGCGCCCACCTCCGGCAGCAACCGCGTCCACGGC
>JAGWML010000241.1 GCA_028873155.1 Acidobacteriota bacterium | reverse complement strand
GGCGTGATTGGCTCCGGTTTCGCTAAGCTCTCGCGATAGCGGCCGCGGAAGATGTCCATGGCGATGGGGAGCTGATAGCCGCCGAGATCGGGCTGGCCCGCAACCTCGTCTGGGTAGACATCAATGAGCTTGACGACCCAGTCGGAGTCCGTGCCGCTGGTCGAGGCGACGAGATGCACGAGAGGCTTGCCCATGATGTGGACCGGTGCGGTCAGTACATCGGAGGTATAGGTGAGCACGTCGGTGCGGCCCGAGGCTTCCCGCTGGTCATCGACGAGCCACTGCGGCCAGGTAAGGGGCGGGTCATAGCCGACGGGCTGCGAGGGACGCGCGCGGAAAGGCACAGGTTTGGCGGGGTCGGAGACGTACTCGTCAAACTCTTTGAGCCCAGGATTCATGCTGGAACCGGAGTCGGTCGCGGCTCCGGCAGAATCTTTTGAAGCACCTGGGGCGGTGAAGCTGAGCTTGAATCCTGCCTGCAGATAGAGCGGCTTTGTGGCGGGGTCGGTGGGCCAGGCGGGGAGCTGCTGCCAGCGGTTGACGCCGGTCTCAAAGGCGGTGACATGGGCGACCTGTGCGTCGGAGGGCGCGTCGTCTTTCAGGTAGTGGTCGAGAAACGGGCGCAGGACATTCTGGCGGAACCATGTACCGGTATCTGAACCGAATCGGATGGCGCCGAGTGAGGCAGCGTCTTCAATCTCCTGCCCGTGATGCCAGGGGCCGAGGATGAGGAAGACCTTGTCCTTTGCCTTGTCGAGCGGCTGGATGGCCTTGTAGACGGCGAGTGCGCCGTAGATGTCTTCCTGATCCCAGAGGCTATGGACAAGCAGAATGGGGACGTCCATGGGGTTGTGGGCGTAATAGTCGGCGAGGACTTTGTCGACCGCCTGGTCACTCCAGAAGGCGTCGTACGTCGGGTGGGCGAGAAGCTTGTTCCAGAAGCCGACCTGTTCCATGCCATGCTCGCGACCGAGCTCGCCAGCCGAACCGGCGCGCATGTACAAGTCGTAGTCGTCGAAGGTAGAGGTCCACCACGAGGAGCTGCCGCTGGCGCCGAGGAAACCGCCTCCGCGCGTGCCTTCCTGTTCGTAGATGTAAGGCATGTTTTGCTGGCGGAATGCGCCGTTGTGGAACCAGTCGTCGCCCATCCAGCCATCGACCATGGGGTTCATGGGCACGGAGACTTTGAGCGCCGGGTGTGGATGGACGAGAGCCATCAGCGGCAGAAAGCCATCGTAGGAAATGCCGAGGATGCCAACCTTGCCGTTGGTTTCCGGGATGTTTTTGATCAGCCAGTCGATGGTGTCATAGGTGTCGGTGGCTTCGTCGACCGGCGTGGGGTTCTGTGTTCCATGGATCGGGCGGTTCATGACGAAGTCGCCCTCGGAGCCGTACCTGCCGCGAATGTCCTCGACGACTCGAATGTAGCCCCCTTCGACGATGACGTCGGTCGCATTGTCATAGCCGTAGAGAATCGGCCCGAGGTGCGCGCTGGCGGCATGGCTGGTGAGCTGGTCGGCGTTGTAGGGTGTGCGCGTGAGCAGAATGGGCGCGTGTGTGGCGCCTTTCGGTACGAGGATGACCGCGTGAAGATGGACGCCGTCGCGCATGGAGATCATGACGTCGCGCCGGGCGTAGTCAAAGCTGCCGGTGACGGGGACGAGGTTAGCAGGTGTCTCGCTGGGGTAGTCCGGATACAGCGGCTTGGCTGTCTCAGGGGAGTTGGACTGCGCTGGGACGATGAATGGCCATGTGACGAGCGCGGCAGCGGCGAGCAGGATACGCGGATTCATCTTGAGCATGGAAAGAAGCTCTCAAAGACAGGGCAGCAGTGCAAGGGAAAAAACAGATGCAGATGGATACGGTGGAAAGATGCCGTGCTAATGGAGAACAGTGGAGAGCAGGAGCGTAGCGGCGAGGCCGCAGATGGAGAGCACGGTCTCGAGCACCGTCCAGGTGGCGAAGGTCTCCTTCATCTCCAGATTGAAGAAGGACTGGATCATCCAGAAGCCAGGGTCATTCACCTGCGAGAAGATGAGCGAGCCGGTGCCGGTGGCGAGGACGAGCAGCTCCGGGCGCACGCCGGTGTGCCCGGCCATGGGCGCAAGAACCGCTGAAGCCACAGCCATCGCGACGGTGGCCGAGCCCATGGAGACCCGCACGACAGCGGCCAGCAGCCAGGCCAGCACGAGCGGCGGCATGTGCGCTCCGAGGGCGAGCGTGATGGTGGCTTGCGCCGCGCCGGAGTCACGGAGGATGCCGCTGAGACCGCCTGCCGCGGCCAGGATAATGAGGACATTGGCGATGGGCTCGAAGGACTCCGTCGTGAGGCGGCGCAGCAACTCCGCCCCGTGCTCGTGGCCGGTCTGGATGCGCGGGCCGAGTGTGGCGAGCGCGACAAGAACGGCCAGCAACAGCGCAACGTCGGGGCTGCCGATGAAGTGCAGCATTTGATTGGCCGCGGTGCCTGGCGTGGAGAGCGCGTCCGCCCAGCTTCCAACGAAGATGAGCGCAATGGGCAGCAATATGGCGGATGCGGCACGAAGGGGGCCAGCCGGTGCAGGAGCGGTATGGGCGGCAATCGCTGCTTCTTCCGTTTCGATACCGGCTTCCTCGAAGAGAGCAAGTCCCGGCTCGGACGTGGCAGCTTTGCGCATCATTGCGGGTGCAAGCAGGCGGTTCAGGAGCCAGCCGAGCGCAGGACCGGCCATGATGCCCGCAGGGATAGCCACGGCAAGTCCCCAGAGGATGGTGCGGCCCAGGTCGGCGTGGTATTGCGCGGCGGCCAGCATGGCGGCAGGGTGCGGGGGCAGTGTGCCGTGAACGATGGAGAGTCCCGCCATGAGCGGAATGCCGACGAGGATGGGCGGACGCCGACTGCGATGTGCCGCGGCGGCGACGATGGGCATCAGCAGGACCAGCCCGACCTCGAAGAAGACGGGCATTCCGACCAGCATGCCGAGCCCGAGCAGCGCCCAGGGAAGTCCACGCGGACCGCAGCTGTCAACCAGCGCGCGGCCCAGCGCCGTTGCTCCTCCCGATCGGGCCAGCAGGTTGCCAAGGATGGCCCCCAGTCCCAGCACGACGGCAATGTGCCCCATCAGGTTGCCCACTCCGGCGGAAAAGGAGAGCGAAATGCGGACCCATGGCATGCGGGCTGCGATGCCGAGCGCAAAGGCGGCGGTGGCAAGCGCGAGCGCAGGATGCAGGCGCAGGCGCGCAATCAACAGGATAAGAAGGATGACCGTTCCGGCAGCGCAGGCGACCAGGTACCAGGCTGGAGGAGCAAGTGAGGTGGCGAGGGGCACGGTGGAATTATTCCACAGGCGGTGAAGGAGGCGCCGGGGCCTTGCGCGCGCGTGTTCGGGGGCACATTTTCTCCTTGTCTGCGTCTGTTACCATAAGGACGATTGCAGCTCCTGCCGCCCCACAGGCTGATTTCCCGCCACTGAGGATCCGAGCGAACAGGCGGCCGGACCAACCCAGAAGGAGAATTCCTATGCCTCTAGTCTCCATGCGGCAGCTTCTCGACGAGGCCGCCAAGGGCGGATACGGCGTCGGTGCGTTCAACGTCAACGATATGGAACAGATTCAGGCCATTATGGAGGCCGCCAAGGAAACCCAGTCGCCGGTCATCATCCAGGCCAGCCGTGGCGCGCGCCAGTTTGCGCAGGACCGCTACCTCTTTCATCTGATTCTGGCGGCGAGCGAGCTGTATCCGGAGATTCCGATCGCCATGCATCAGGACCACGGCAACAGCTTTGAGACCTGCAAGAGCGCGATTGAGCTGGGTTTCACCTCGGTGATGATGGATGGCTCGCTGAAGGCCGACGGCAAGACACCAGCCAGCTTTGAAGAGAATGTGGAAGTGACCCGCAAGGTGGTGGACTTCGCCCACGAGCGCGGCATCACTGTGGAGGGTGAGATCGGCGTGCTGGGCGGCGTGGAAGACGGCCATGGCGCGGGCGGTTCGGGCCTGGACCACATCAC
>JAGWML010000240.1 GCA_028873155.1 Acidobacteriota bacterium | reverse complement strand
GTTGCAGCCAGCGCTTCGAGTAGATCTTCTTCCGGCTTGGGCAGATCGATGCTGGTGCGGTCGCCGCCCAGGACTCCAGGCTGCTTCACCTGCATCTCCTCGCCCTCCAGCTCGCTGGTGATGCCGACAACCGCAACGACAACGTCGGAGTTCTTCGCCGCTTCAATCGCTTCGGGCTGCGGCGCCAGGTCCACCTTGGACCAGACCAGCCGCGCGCTCGTCGTCAGGGAATCAGGCTGTGCGTAGTCCACTGTGATTGGATAAGCCTTGCCCTTTTCCATATGCACCAGGCCGAGTTTCGTCGCAACTTCGTCGCCGCGGAACTCCATGGTCACGGGCTTGCCGTCCAGTGAGATGCGGAAGAAGCCGTTGGCCTCCAGGCCAAGGTTGTAATCCGCCGTCTCGGGCGCCGTCAGCGTGCCTTCCCAGTGGATTGCGATCGCTCCCTTGCCCGCGACTTCGGTGGGCAGCGCCTGCGCGGAAGTGTCAATGCCTGTCTCGCTACGCGAGGCCAGCACCTTCGGCTTCGCGGTCAGTGCGCTCAGATCCATCGGAGGCCGTTCGGTGTACGTCGCCTTCACGCCCGCCTTGCCATCCGCCTTCAGCGCGCCGGCTGGAACGGGCTCTGCGCCCTTGCTCAGGAACTGCGTGCCCTCGACGTACTGAATCGCGTCATTGGCAAACTCGTTCCGCATTCCTTCAAGAATCGAAACCGTGTGCAGAGGAATGCCGTTGTAGTTGCCCAGCAGGAACTTCGTCTGGTTGGCCAGCGGGCCGATCAGCGCAATCTTGATGCCCTGCGTCTTCAGCGGCAGCGTGCCATCATTCTTCAACAGCACCATCGACTCGTTGGCAAGATGCAGCGCCAGAGCCTTGTGGCCGGCGCTGTTCAATGCGTCCTCGTTGATGTGCGTATAGGGCACCATCGCCGGAGGATCAAAGAGGCCCAGCTTCATGCGCGCAGTGAACAGGCGCGTCACGGCCGTGTCGATGTCGCTCTCCTTCAGCGACCCTTCCTTCACGGCATCGACATAGGGCTTGTAGTCGTGGTCGTCCTTCACCTTGGCAAAGAAGTCGGCGCACTCGTTGTCCATGCCGCGCTGCAGGCTGATGGCCGAGGCCTCCGCCTGCGTGGGTTTGTAGTGGTGGCCGCTGAAGATGTCAATCACCGCGCCGCAGTCCGATACCACGTAGCCCTGAAAGCCCCACTTGCCGCGCAGTTGATCCTGCAGCAGGAACTCATTCGCGCAGGCCGGCTCGCCGTTGATGCTGTTATAGGCGCACATTACCGAGCCTGCCTTGCCCTCGGTCACCGCGGCGCGAAAGGCCGGTTCGTAGGTATCCAGCTCGTCGTGCTTGCTCACGTCCACATTAGCCTTGTGGCGCGTGGGCTCGGGTCCGCTGTGGACCGCATAATGCTTGGGCGTTGCGATGGCGCGGTAGTAGCGGGGGTCATCGCCCTGCATGCCAGTGACGAAGGCAACAGCCATGCGCCCGGTCAGGAACGGGTCTTCGCCGTAGGTCTCCTGCCCGCGGCCCCAGCGCGGGTCGCGGAAGATGTTGAGGTTCGGCGCCCAGAAGTCGAGGCCCTGAAAGATATTGCTGTGGCCCTGTGCGCGCATCGCCTGCATGTACTTGATGCGCCCCTCGGTGCTGATATCCACCCCCATGTGATGAATCGCAGCCGGATCGAAGGTCGCGGCCAGGCCAATGGGCTCTGGGAACTCCGTCGTGCCATCGACAGCCACGCCGTGCAGCGACTCGCTCCACCAGTCGTACGACGGCACATGCAGCCGGGGAATGGCGCGTGCCTGGTTGACCAGCTGACTGGCTTTTTCTTCCAGCGTCATCCGGTGCACCAGGTCCGCCGCGCGCTGCTCTGCCGGCAGGCTCGGATCAAGGTAAGCAGGCCGTCCCGCATCCTGCGCGTGGGCTCCCCACGCCAGTCCAAGGCAGGTCACTCCCGCCGCAATCCATCGCATTCCAAGGCTCTTCATCGCAATCCCTCTTCGGGCAGGCAGATTGGTTTCGCGCATCATTGCAGCGAGAAAACGTTCGCTTACCCCGCCTGCCAAAACTAAAAGCGCGGAGTGGCAGGTGTCAAGGCTGGGGGGCGAGAACATCTAGGGAAAAATCGCTTTACGGAAGCGAACTGCCCGTCTGCGATCCGGTCGTGTAACCTTTGGCCGGCGTACCTCGTAAAGGAATGCAGGAAGGGAAAGGCCTTGATGCCGACCGACGACAGCAGCGTTCTGGAGCGATTTCAGGCAGGCGAGCCGGAGGCCTTTGAGTCGCTCTTCCGCAGTCATCAGAAAGAGGTGTATGGATGGCTGCTGCGCATCGTGCGGAATCCCGCGCAGGCCGAAGATCTGACGGTGGAGACCTTCTGGAAGATCCATCGTGCGTGCGAACGATTTGACCCGGCGCGCGATTTCAGCGCATGGGCGCGGACGATTGCTACGCGGGCAGCGCTGGACTGGCTGCGCACGCAACGGCCAGAGACAGAGCTGCCCGTTACCGTGCCCGCTCCGGCGGCGGGCGATCCCGGCGTCGCCGCAGAGATTCGTCGCAAGATTGCGTCCGCTCTGGCGCGGCTGCCTCCGGCGCTGCGCGTCGCGGCGGTGTTGGCAGTTGTGGAGGAGATACCGCATAAGAAGATTGCCCAGTCACTGGGCATCTCCACAGGCGCCGTGAAGGTGCGCGTATTTCGTGCGCTGCGCATCCTGCGGAGAGAGTTACAGCGAGAGGGGATCGAACCATGAAAGACGAACGGGACGACGAAGTGCGCCGGCTTTTGCGGGAGGCAGTTGCGCCTGTGCGCGATGAGGGGCCGCAGCGCGATCTGTGGCCGGCTGTGCTGGAGCGGGTGCATGTCGCGGCTAGCGAAGAACGGACTCCGCCGCCGTGGTACGACTGGGCGCTGGCGGCAGCGGTGGTTGCCTTTGCTGTCTTCGTGCCGGCCTCCATTCCAGTGCTTCTCTATTACCTCTAGCCAGGCGGGGCGCGGCGCCCTGCGGAAAGCGAGATTGCGATGAAGAACCATTTCTATCTGCGTGCGTTCATGGCGGGCGCATTTGTCCCCACGCTGGCGTTGCCGCTGATGCTGTGCGTCTTCGTGGTGGCCAGGCTGGTGCTGCGGGTGACTGTGCCGATCGAGCGGGCGATCATCTTTCCCATGGCCCTGGTGCCGCTGTTATGGGCGCTGTGGAACATGCTTTGGGTGGCGTCGCATCCGCGCACACATCTTGCCATCGGACTGCACGGCGCCATCCTGCCTTTCCTGCTGTTGCCGTCGGGAGCACTGGTCGCCACCTGCCTGGGAGTCCTGCACCTCGGCGAGCAGGGAGCTACATGGTTCCACGCATGCACGGTGCCCTACGCGCTCATTGCGCCGGTGTTCCTGTGCGTCCTTGCGGGCTACTACCTGGTGTGGAAGTACGTTGTGGGCTTTCTGAACCGCGAACTCGAAATCGGCTGACTCGCCTCAGGCGTTCGGACTGAAGAAATCGCCAAGGCCTGCGCGCTGCGCGTGTGCTGCCATCGAGGATTGGATCTCCAGTGCGAGGGCAAGAGCCTCCCGGCCCTGCCGGGCTGTGACGGAGGGCGCGCGGCGGGTGCGGACCGCATCCAGAAACGACTCAATCTCAAGACGCAAAGGCTCGCCGGGCGTGACTTCGGGCTTGACGAAGCGCAGTCCCGGTGCGGGGCCGGCAGGCGGCTGGGCCAGGCTCTGCGCAATCTCCCGCAGTCGAGTTGGATCCTTCTGGGCCGCCATGATCTGCCCGAGCAGCGCGGCGGGAATCTGCCCTGACGCGAGAAGCCGCTGGAGGATCGCGGGATCGAGTGTGCCGGTCGAAAGAAACTCAGCGGCCGCTGCGGCCAGCTGCGGCGAGACTGAACTTTCTGCGAGTTCGTCGATGCGAATCACGAGCACGTCGCGGCGGGCGTAGTCGATGGAGACGTACTGGCGCGGCTCAAAGAAGCGCAGCTTGC
>JAGWML010000021.1 GCA_028873155.1 Acidobacteriota bacterium | reverse complement strand
ACCGGTAGGACGGGGATGGGTATCAAGCCGGCCGGTGCGGACGTTTGAAGACGCTGTGATCTTTGTGCTGGACGTCGAACAGTGTCTGAAGCGGTTGAACGTTCTGGATCGTTATCTGTTGAGCAAAGTGATCCTGCAGGAATTCACGCACAGTGAAGCCGCTGCGATGCTGGGAATGAGCATGCGAGCTGTGTCGTACAAGGTTCCGAAGGCGGTGGATCGACTGACGGAGAAGTTGCTGGAAAGCGGGCTCCTGGTATTTCCGCAATCATAGCTTTCCGGGCCAGATGACAAAAGGGGAGTGCGGCGGCGCACTCCCCTTTTGTTGCAGACGCAGGAACGCTGGACCAAGCTGACGGCGGCCATCTTCACTGATGCGATCGACGGACCACGCAGGCTCCCAGACGAGATTGACTTCGATTTTGCTGCAGTCGGGGATGCCGGCGAGGCGGTTGCGGACTTGCTCCACGATGAGGCCGCTTGCGGGTGAGTCAGTGCTGACGAGGGTCATGGTGACTCGGACCCACTGGCGCGGCCACGCCGGTGTGGAGTGGGGATCGGGGCCGGTGGCGACGGCGTAGATGAGCCCGAGATCGACGACATTGAGCTTGAGTTCCGGGTCGAAGCAGTCGCGCAGGGCGGTGAGGATGTCGGATTCAGCGAGCATGCAAGCTGGGGTGCTAGTTCCTGCGCTCGACGAGGTAGCGGGCGACGGACTTGAGGCCATCGGCGCGGCTGCCGTAGGGAGCGAGTGCAGCGAACGCTTCTTCAATGAGCGCAGCGGCATCGCGCCGGCTCTGCTCGATGCCAAAGACGGCCGGCCAGGTGACTTTCTCGGTGGCCAGATCCTTGCCCGCGGTTTTGCCGAGGTGGCTGGAATCCTGCGTCATGTCGAGCACGTCGTCGGCAATCTGAAAGGCAAGGCCAGCTTTGCGGCCGAAGGTGTCGAGGCGGGCGACGTCGTCGTGGGTGGCGCCGGAGAAGATGCCGCCCGTAACGACGCTGACGCGGATGAGAGCGCCGGTCTTGGCGCGATGGATTGCGTCGACGAGTTCGGGCGTGGGCTTGCGGTGTTCGCTTTCGATGTCGAGGACCTGGCCGCCAATCATGCCTTCCACAGTGCCGACGGCGTTGGCGATGAGGCCGATGATCTGGACGACGGCGGCGGAGGGTGCATTGAGTGAGGCGAGCACTTCAAAGGCGCGAGTCTGTAGTGCATCGCCGGCAAGGATGGCGATGGCTTCACCGAAGGCCTTGTGGCAGGTGGGCTTGCCGCGGCGCAGATCGTCGTTGTCGAGCGCGGGCAGGTCATCGTGGATGAGCGAATAGGTGTGGAGCATCTCAAGCGCTGCGCCGAGGTGCTCAATGCCGGACGGAATCACTCCGGCGATGGTGACGGCGGCCTGCATGGCGAGAACGGGGCGGAGGCGCTTACCCCCGGCGAAGGTGGAGTGGCGCATGGCGCCGTGGATAGAGGCGGGAACGGTATCGACGCTGGGAATCAGCGTTTCGAGTGCGCGGTCAGTGAGCTCTGCGCCTTCCTGGATGATGGTTTTGACATCGGTAGACATCGTCCCCTTCATGATACCTGAGGTAACGCTGGACGGCGCTCGATGAGCCAGAGCCCAGCGAACAGCAGGAGTGCGATGGCGCTGATGGCGCGACCGACGAGCACGTCCGGCGTGTTGGTCCAGTCCATGGCGAGCGAGAGGGGGCCTTGCGGGACGGGGACGACGATCAGACCGTCGTCGCGCAGCGGAAGGTCGTGCTGGAGGACGCCATTGACGCGGATTTGCCAGGCGGGATAGCGGCGCAGGCGAAGGATGAGATACCCGGCGTGAGCCACCATGCCGTGAATGCGAAGATGCTGGCTGGCGAGGCGCGTGGGTTGATCCGTGTCAAAGGTCGCATCGCAGGAGTGTTGATCGGGGTCCCAGGATGGCGGTACGCCACCGGAGCCCTCGCCGAGGACGGTTGTGAGCGAGGAGCTGAGGCAGGCCATGGGCAGGCCAAGAGGAGCGATGGAGTTGTCGACGCCGGGAGGCGCGTACTCGTCGGCTCCCTGGAAGCCGTCGCCAACGTAATACGTCGCGACGACGCCCCGAACAGAGTCGTCTTCATCGCAGACGTTGTAAAAAACGAGGCCGAATACAAGGGCGGTGGAGAGCAGCGCAGCCGCAGCGCCGAAGCAGGCGAGGGTGACAGTGCGCCAGCGGCGCGAGAACTGACCCGCGGCCCCGGCGACGAAGATTGCCAATGGCGCACCCAGCGTGACGAGCCAGCGCCACGGGAACTGGAGATAGCGCAGGCGCGGCAAGAGATTCCAGAGTGGGTGAGAGATGGGGAGTTGGAGACAGAGAACGGCGATGGGAATAAAGGCAAGCACGAACCACCAGCGGCGGCGCTCGTCCTGGCTGGTGCGCCAGAGCTGAATGGCTGCGCCGAGCAGCGTGACGAAGAGCATGCCTGCTCCGATGAAAGAGACCTTGAGCAGTTCAGCATCGTGATCGCGCATGTCTGCGCCTGCATGGTGGGCGAAGAACCAGTTGTTCTCGATGAGGTAACCGGGGTCGTCAGTGGCCTGATGGATGGCGACCCAGGGCTGCTCGACGTCGGCCGGGACGAGGTAGATGGCTGCGAGGCCGAGGCCGAGGACGGCAGCGAGCGTGGCACGCTGGATTGGAAGCCAGGAGCGGCGCAGGAGTGCGGCAACCAACGCGATGGCAGCTAGGGTATAGCTGGCGATGAGGCCGAGAGGGGCGTTGGAGAGCCACGCACCGGCAACGACGAGTGCGAGCAGAGAGCCGGAGCCGTCGAAGGCGCGACGCAAGCCGTGGCGCGAGGGGTCCGGTTCGCGCAGGAGAAAGAGGAGGAGCAGAGGCACCCAGAAGCTGCCCGTGAGTTCGCCGAAGTCCGAGCGCTCATAGGCGGTGAAGAGGGAGTATCCGGAAAAGATGGCGACACAGCCGGCAAACGTGGCCGACGCGGCGGGAAGCAAGTGACGCGCGAGGGCGCGTGTGGAGAGCCCCGCGGCGAGGAAGATGAGAAAGGTGAACGCGGCGGGAACGCCCTTCCACGGCACGAGGACTCGGAGCAGCGCGCCGGCCATCCATGTAATGGGCGGATAGAAGATAAAGCGGGGCTCGCCAGCACCGTAGTTGGGACTGGGCGCCCAGCGGGGATAGAGGATGCCCTGACGCCAACTGTGCAGCACGTCGAGCCAACTGACGAGATGGAAGTCGAAGTCGTGCCCGCAGGAGGCTCCGCGCACCATGAGAGCCAGCGATGCGGAAAGCGCAGCAAGAGCCACGAGCGCAGGGCCCGCGAGCGGGCGGAGCCGCTCGCGGCTGAGAAGCATCATGGGACGAGACGCAGCGTGTGCTGCGCCTGGGAGGCGACGGCGGAGGGCGTGAAGGGCAGGGCGAAGGTGGTGCCGTTGGAGTAGTCCGTCCACTGGTCGCGGAAGTAAGGGCTGAGCGGATTGCCGCTCTCGCCAAGGGTGATGTTTTCCGTCGAGCCGTCGATGTTGCTCCAGTCCATAGTGAAGCGCTGCGACGGGCCGACGGTGCCGGAGGCCTGCTTGACGGTTGTGACGTCTCCACTGAGCGGGTGCGGGCCGGTGCCAGCGATACCGCGCAGGAAGGGCAGGAACGCGGTGAGCGGGTGCTCGAGGTCGAGGATGTGCCACGAGCCGTAGGTCCAGAGGGATATGTTGGCGGGGGCTTTGCCCTGATCCATGGCTTGGCGGACGGCGGCGGCGAGGAAGTTGTCCCAGTCTTTGTAGCCGGGCGGGAGCCACTGTGGATACGCGTGCATCACGATCTCCTCCAGGGCGAAGTTGGATTCGGACCAGCGGTAGAGCGCGGCGTCTTTGCCGAGTTTGGGTTCGAGGAGCATGGAGCCGAGCGCCTTGCGCGTCTGAGTGACGATGGAGGCGGGTGCAGAGTCCGGTGTGAGGCGGCCATCCCACGTGCGCAGGAGATCGGCGGCGGCGCGCAGGCGGTCATCGACATGGTCGGCGTGGTCAATGGCGTAGGCGAAGCGCTGGCCGAGTTCCTGATCGACTTCGCTGTAGACGTCTGTCTGTAGCGCGAGCATATCGGCAGGATTGAGCTGATCGCGGCCCTGAAGGGATTTGTAGATGCGCTCGATGCGATAGGGATCGGACCACTCCAGCGAGAGAGGGTAGGGCGACTTTTCTGTGGTGACGCGCGCATTCGCCGTGGCGAGGAAGCCGGCGGGCGGATCGACGGCGTTAGGCAGACTGTCAAACGGGATGTAGCTTTGCCACTCATGATGCGCGTCGGCGATGGGAACGCCTTGCAGGCCGGCTGGGCGCAGGGGGACCCGGCCGATGGCTTGATAGGCGATGTGGCCCTGATCGTCGGCGTAGACGA
The DNA here is from genome assembly GCA_028873155.1 of Acidobacteriota bacterium. GTDB lineage: Bacteria > Acidobacteriota > Terriglobia > Terriglobales > Acidobacteriaceae > Telmatobacter. The sequence continues at coordinate 17,743 of JAGWML010000021.1, read as the reverse complement.
GGTTCTGCGTGGGCCAGCACCACTGGGCCAGCGCAGCGGAGAAGTCGCTCCAACTGGCTGCGGTGTTCATGGCGTAGAGCGGCAGTGAGTTCAGGGTCGAGTCGTAGAGCGTCCAGCGCAGCGCGATGGGACGGGTCTCACCGTTGAGGATGGGATTGAGCAGCGGCCCGTGCGGAGTGACCTGCACGGTGATGGAGAGATCATGGCCGCCGCGGACGCGGATCGTCTCGTGGTCAACGCCGATGGGTTGCCATGAGCCGTCGGCTGCGAGGAAGTGACCGTGGCCATCGAGCTTCTCGATGTAGAGGTCCTGCACGTCTGCGAAGAGAGCGGTGTAGCCCCAGGCGACATGCTCGTTGTGGCCTTCGACGATGTAGGGAAGACCCGGCAGAGTGACGCCTGCGGCGTGATAGCCGGGCGCGGCGAGGTCGGCCATGTACCAGATGTCGGGCACTCCGAGCGAGAGGTGCATGTCGTTCGAGAGCAGCGGGCGGCTACTGGCGGTGTGTGCGCCGGCGATGACCCAGTTGTTGGAGCCGGAGGCGCAGGCATCGCACGCAGGCAGGCCGAGCGTGTCGCGGAGACCGGTGAGGTCGGGGTCCGGTAAGGCGCTGGCCTGGCTGCGGTCGTCGTCCTCGTCGTCGCTGCCCGCCGGCGGCGCGGGTTCAGGGTGCGGCTTGCTGAGGTCGAGCACCTCGCCAGTGGGGGGGCGATCGCGCCACGAGCCGACGGGGTAGAGTTCGGACTCGAGCCTGGGATTGTGCAGACGGGAAGCAATTTGCTCGCGCGTGAGCTTGACGTCCCAGTGCGTGTCGAGGGTCTGCACCATCATGACGCCAACGGCGATTGAATCCACGACGGTCCATGGCTCCGGGCGATAGTGAAGCAGATGAAACTCGGGCGGCAGGGTGTCAGGATGCTGCTGGATGTAGAGGTTGACGCCGGCGGCATATTCTTCAAAGCGGGCGCGGTCATCAGCGGACATGTTGGCAGCGATGCGGGCAGCGACGTTGCGAAATTCGAGCACGCGCTGGGCGATGTCGTGGCGGACCAGCGAGGGTCCGAGGACCTCAGCGAGAGTGCCGCTGGCGTTGCGGCGAAACATGTCCATCTGCCAAAGGCGGTCCTGCGCGGTGACGTAGCCCTGGGTGAAGAAGAGGTCGGCCTGCGCCGCAGCCTGGATGTGGGGGATTCCGTGGGCATCGCGGCGGACGAGGACGGGCGCGGAAAGGCCGTGGAGCTGGAGCTTGCCGTCAAGTTGCGGCAGCGCAGCGCGGGCAGCGGAGCGCAGCCAGAAAGCTGCGGCTACCACGCCGAGAACAAGGCAGGCGAAAAGGATGGTTGCGCTCCAGCGCGCAACGCGCGGCCAGAGCCGCTTGCGCCTGCGCACTGAGCGAGATCGCTTGGGTTGTGCAGTGCCGGGGTAAGCCATCGGTTCAATGACAGGATACCCCTGCGGATGGACCCGGTGGCGCTACGCGAGAGATGTAGAAAGGTTATGAAACGAGATCAGCGGCTGGTGTTGAGGCAGTCGTAGATTGGCTTGACCGGCCATAGATGAGGGCGAGCGCGGCCAGCAGGGCAAGGATCACGGCGAGGACGAGGATGCTGCCTTCGGGGCCGTCGGCTCCGCCGCTCCAGAAGGCGCTGCCGGCGGGCGCGGTGGTGAGCAGGTGGCCTTGCGAGGTGAGGCCGCTGTCGGCGGTGCCATAGAAGAAGGTCTCGGACCAGTCCCACGCGGCGTGGCAGCCGATGGCCCACCATGCAGAGCCGGTGAAGTAAATGCTGGCGCAGAAGACGAAGCCGATGGCGGCAGCGGCGAAGATTCCAATCCAGTTTTCGCCGTTGTTGCTGGTGTGAACGAAACCGAAGAGCGTGGATGAGACCCATGCGGCAGTCCAGAAGCCGGCGGTCGCGGACTTCCGCTGATGGAGGATGAAGCAGGGCGCGAGGCCGAGCAGGGCGATGAGGTACACGCCCCATACGCCGTTGCCTTTGGCGCGCACGATGAGATCAAGGCAGATTGCGCCCAGGATGATGACCGCGGGCCAGAAGCGGATGCTGCGCGTGAGGGTGAACTGGAGATAGCAGCGGAAGAGGCCTTCTTCCACGCAGCCGACGAGGAGAAACGCCGCGCCCCAAAGGGCAGCGAACTGAAGAATGGCAGTGCCGGAGAGCGCGACCGCGCCGAAGTGGAGCCAGCCGCCCGCTGCGAGCGCGCCGACGAGTACAGAGAGGGCAAGGAATCCAGCGGCCAGGCCGGAGAAGAAATGGCGGGCGCCGCGCGCATCGATGAGGTTGTAGTCGAGCATGCGGCGGCGCTCGATCGCTGCGACGATGGCGGCCGCGCCAAGCATGGCGATGAACGGCGCGAGCTCGCTGAGAAATGCGGCGAAGGGCGTGAAGCCCTGTTTGCGGTCAAGATGGCTGATGCGGCCAATGAGGGAGCCTACGGCGAGCGTGAAGCCAATCATGAGCAGCGAGAAGATCAGGATCGACCAGCCTGCGCGCAGACCCTGCGGGCTGAGGAAGACTCGCCCGAAAAAGTGCGGGGAAGGGGCAGGCGAATCGACGTCCGCGGTGACGGGTTCTACTTCTGATGGATTTGCATCGGGCGTGGGGGCAGACTGCTCGGGGGATGCGGGACTCTCGGGATCCATCGACTCTCCTTGGGACAGCGCAGAAATCTCGGATAAGGAATTCTACTTGAATCGGATACGGCTGTTCCGTTGGGATAGTTCAGTATTGATCTATTCCATCTGATTTCAGCTGCGGCCTGCGCAATCTTGTGTGGATCGAGCCTTGACACATCCGGCCTCGCCCTTGATGCTTAACTTTCCGGCTTTTTGAGGGAAATTGCTGCACGGAGCGGGTTACGTTGCGGGTTCGCGTTTTTTATCACGACAAATGCTTCGATGGGGCATGCTCGGCTTCGCGATTTATGCGCTTTCATCGCGAGTGCATTGCAAAAGACGCGACGTATGAATATCGCGGACTGGTGCATCGGGCCGGAGCCCTGTTTGACGAGAGCGACTTCACGGGCGACGAGAACGCTATTGTCGACTTCAAATATTCGGCTTCGCCGCGGATTACGTGGTGGTTCGATCATCATCAGTCGGCATTCCTGACAGCTCAGGACCATGAGCACTTTCTGGCCTGCCAGCGCGACCCGGGGTGCGCGACGCGCAAGTTCTTCGACCCGGAGTACACCTCGTGCACGAGCTTTCTGGCGCACATCGCGTCAACTCGATTCGGCTTCAACACGGTGCCGGTGGCGGACCTGATCCACTGGGCGAATATTGTGGACGGCGCTCTCTATGAGAGCCCGCAGGCTGCGGTGGAGATGGCCGCTCCGGCGATGAAACTCACGCTGATTATCGAATCGACGCAGGATCCGGAGTTTATTCCGAGGCTGATTCCTCTGCTGACGGAGATGCCTTTGGCTGAGGTGCTTGCGCAGCCGTTTGTGGCTCCGCTGCTGGCGCCGCTGATGGAACGGCACCGCGAGGCGATAGAGCTGATTCGAGAGCGCAGCGAGGAGCGCGACGGCACGATCTTCTTCGATATCACAGACCATCTGATGGAGGGCTTCAACAAGTTCATCCCGTACTATCTGCATCCGCGGGCGACGTACTCGATCGGGCTGTCGAAGTCGAGCTTCCGGACGAAGGTGGCGGTGGGGTCGAATCCGTGGACGAAGGCTGATCCGGCGAAGATGGTGAATCTGGCGCAGGTGTGCGAGCGCTACGGCGGCGGCGGCCATGCACGGGTGGGCGCGATCAGTTTTCCACCGGACCAGGCCGACCACGCGCGGGCCGCGGCGGCGGAGATTGTCGCCGAGCTGCGGGCGAAGAATCCACTGAAGTAGAGTTTGCGGCGGCGATCAGGCGCGGGATTTCTGGCTGGGCCACTCGGCGCGGCGGTGGTTGAGAAACGCGCGAATCCCTTCTTTGAAATCGTCGGTGGCGCGCTGCTGCGCGTTGGCGTCGACGGCGTCGGCGAGCTCTTCATCAAGCCGGCGGGCGGCGTGTTTGGCGAGCAGGCGCTTGACCGACTGCATGGCCTGGGGGCTGTTGAGCAGCAGAGATTGAGCCAGGGCGCGGGCGGTTTTGAGCAGTTCGTCGGCAGTGACAATCTCGGTGACGAGGCCAAGCTGCAAGGCCTCCTGCGCTTTGAGCATGCGGCCTGTGAGCAGCAGGTCCCGGGTGCGCTTTTCGCCAACCTGGCGGAGCAGGAATGAGGCAACGATGGCAGGGACAAAGCCGAAGCGCACCTCGGTGAATCCAAACTTGGATTCAGGAGTGGCAAGCGTGAAGTCTGCAATGGTTGCGAGCGCCATGCCGGCGGCAATGGCGGGGCCGTTGACTGCGGCGATGACCGGCTTGGGGAAATCGTAGAGCGCTCGCAGGACACGGGCCATGCTTTCTGAGGCGAGGCGGTTGTCCTCTGGAGTGGTGGCTGTGCTGGCGGCAAGATGTTCGATGTCGAGGCCGGAGCAGAAGGCCTGGCCAGCCCCGGCAAGAATCACGATGCCACAGTCGCACTCGGCGGCTTCATGGAGAGCCGACGTCAGCTCATCGATGAGTTCGGGGTTGAGCGCGTTGCGTTTGTCAGGACGATTCAGAGTGAGGGTTCTGACGCCGTTGGCGGACTCAGCGAGGATGAATTGAAAGCGCGTCATGCTGCCTCATTTCAGACCGGTGTGAGCGAACGAGCCGGGCACCTGCGAAGCTATCGTAGCGCACCAGTGGCGGAACGCGGGTGCGAGAACGCACAGGGACGAACTGTCAGCGATGGCGCGGGCGTGGCTCTGTCAGAGTCCCAGATTTGAGGAACGCCGCTTCATCGCTTCGAGACAGAAGGCGATGTGCGCGTCGAGATCGACGCCTAGATCGGCCGCGCCCCGAATGACGTCTTCGCGGTTGACCCCGCGGGCGAATGCCTTGTCCTTCATCTTTTTTCGCACGCTCGGGACTTCGACGTCTGCAATCGCTTTCGTTGGCTTGACGAGGGCGCATGCAGTGAGAAAGCCGGCGAGTTCATCGCAGGCGAAGAGCGATTTATCAAGATGCGTGACCCGCGGTACGCCGGAGTATTGCGCGTGGCCAAGGATAGCCGTGCGCAGCTCCGCGGGCCAGCCGAGACGCTCTAGTTCGCGAACGCCGACGAATGGGTGCTCGGCAGGCGTGGGATGGCGCTCGTAGTCGAAGTCGTGCAGCAGGGCAGTGGTGCTGTAGAGATTGATGAGCGCGTCGCGGTCTGGAGGGGCGAGGGAAAGGCGGCCAGCTTCGGCTTCGGCCATGGCGATCAGGCAAGCCTCCACCGCCAGAGCGTGCTTGCGGAGGCTCTCGCTCTGGGTCCACTCGGTGAGGAGCTGCCAGGCCTGCTCGCGGCCATAGGGACATGAGGATTCAGGACTGCCGTTCATGCGGTGAATCTCCGTGTTGCATCATTTGGTTCGTGTTTTTCCGGTATTTGTCAGGTATGATAGGAAAAACTTCGGGTTGACCCTAAGTTTCTACTTGACAATTATGGTTCCTCCCCCTCAAAGTAGCACGTATCGTGGTGCAGAAGAGCACCTTGGAGAGCCCGCTCTGGCACTCCGCCGACAAGCTATGGCCACTACTCTTGTGAGCGTGGAAACGCGTGAGGTAGTTCGCTGCGATTACTGCAGCCTGGTTCAGTACAGGACACGGGACTCCCTCTGCAGGAAGTGCCACCGGGCCCTGGACATTGAAGAGCCAGCCCCTTTAGTTCCGCAACTGGTCAAATCGCCTTCCTGCGACAACACAGCAGAAGCCGGGATGCAGGTGGCGACGCAGGTGCGCGAGATGCGCCGTGGACGGCACATGAGCCAGCGGCAGCTTGCCGCCCGGATGCAGGTGCCCCGGACCTACATTTCGAAGATCGAAAATGGGAAGGCAATTCCGACGCTTGGCTCGCTGGAAAGATTGGCCGATGCGTTGGAGGTGGGCATGCATCAGCTGGTGCGCGACTCGCGCAGCGCCCGCGAGGAAGAGGTGAGCGCGATTCTGGCGGATCCCTTTCTGGCGGAGATTGCCGCGGTTCTGCCCTGTCTCGATTCGCTGCACCGGACGCTGCTATCCGGCGCTGTGCGGGATGCAGCTACGGGTAGACGCCGGACCGCGTGAATCGATTGATCGAGCGTCCATCGTGATCGGCTCGGAAGAGTCCCGTGTGGCTCGCGAGAATCGCTGTGGGCTCACACAGAGGACCCTTTGCTTGCGGCAGGCCCCTGTGCTAGGGTCGATGGTGTCTCACAAGCTATATGCTTGTGCTCGATTTGCCACCCGGCAAAGCAGGCTGCCGAGCGGAACTGGCACTGAGGCCATGCCCCCCAGCGGGACTGTGATTTGCATGGCGGCGAACGACCCATAAGACACTGGAAGAGGCCCATCTTTGTACGCACCCGGTATGCCGCGTATCCACGAGTTGTCGCAGGAAGAGCGGGATGTTTACGCGAGCTTGAAGGTGGGGAGTCTGCCCAAGCATGTGGCGATCATCATGGACGGCAACGGGCGCTGGGCGGGCAGGCGCTCGCTGAAGCGCTTTCTGGGCCACCAGCAGGGCGCCAAGAGCGTGCAGCTGGTGACGGAGACCGCATCGCGGATTGGGCTGCAATGGCTGACTCTGTACGCGTTTTCCCTGGAGAACAACCTTCGCCGGCCGCGGGCAGAGGTGAACTTTCTGATGCGGTTGCTCAAGAGCTACCTGGAAAGCAACGTGCAGCGGATGATGGATAACAACGTGCGCATCCGTTACATCGGCCGCACCCAGGAGCTGCCCCCCGAGGTGCAGGAGAAGATGCGCTGGGCCGAAGAGACCACGGCGCGCAATACCGGCACGACACTCACGCTGGCGCTGAACTACGGAGCGCGTTCGGAGATGGTGGATGCCTTCCGCGGGCTGGCGGCGGAGATGGAACGGAAACGTATCGGTCCCGGCCAGATCTCGGAAGAGGATATTCACCGACACCTGTACACGGCGCACATGCCGGACCCGGACCTGCTGATCCGGACGTCGGGTGAGATGCGCGTTTCGAACTTCCTGCTGTGGCAGATTGCGTATGCCGAGATCTTCGTCACGGAACGGCTGTGGCCGGACTTTCGCGGTATTCATCTGCTTGAGGCGATCGCCGATTTTCAGCGGCGGGAGCGGCGCTTCGGCGGAATTGGCGAGAGCTGCGGCGAAGTGGAAGAAGATCCGGAACGGGTCAAGATTGTGGCGGGATGAAGACTCGAGTTCCACCGCGCCTGACCGCGACAGCACGATGCTGTTTGCAATACGCGGAGCAAGCGCCACTCATTTTGCGCAAGATTACAGAACGGGCGTATTGAAATTTGCGACGAATTGAATTCCAGGAATATCCAGTCGGATAAGCTGTTGATCGCCGGTGAGAAAGAGATCAATTCCGGCAGAGGCAGCGCAAGCCAAATGGATGGAGTCGGCAACTCTAAGCCTTTCCCTTGCGCGAAGCCTGCTGAATACTCCGACAGCCCCCCCATCGAACGGCAAATAGGAGAAGCCCATCTCTTGCAGCGTCTGCCGGACGGCCATGGTTTTTTCTGGCTGCGGTGACTTTTCCGCGCCAGCGAGGACTTCGCCGAGGGCAAGATAGCTCGTGCAGAGCGCGTCTCGTCGCTTGTATGATCGCTCCAGAAGCTGGCGTACACGCGGTGCGAATTCCGGATGATCTTCCAGCAGGTAAATGAAGAGCATTGTGTCCCAGTAGATACGGCTCATGCCGCATCCTCATCTTCCGATCGAACCCAGCGAAGAAAGGACTCGCCGCCACCATACTCGGCTAATTCCTCCTTGAGCATGCCTCGTAACTTCTCAGTCAGCCGTATCGCGCGCGCCGTGGCATCCTCTTCAGTGGCTGCCAGATTCCCGGACTCAATCTGACCTCCCTCGGCCGATAACGATCCGCCCGACTTCGCCACCCGGTACCGAATGACAACTGTCGTACTCATTTTGGATGGAGGACCGTCTACGCCCTCGATTTCGAGTCCGTTCTCGCGAAGGAACTTGGATGCCTGCAGCGCCGTGCATATCTGGGGCGTATGCTGGGGCGGAAAGCCTTCCGCATGCAAATCCCCCAATAAATCCTTGACACGAATGGCGAATTGTCCCTTTCCAGCCAAAAGCGCGGGCGCTACATACTTGATCCTCGCCACAGTCCTGATCCGGTCGCTCAATCCAAGGTTCATGATGACACTCCTTTGCTGGGCCGTTCTTGCTAAAACCGAGGTCTAGCTTGTCTTAAAGTATAATAGAGTGTCCTTTATGTCAATATAAAATATAGACTGTCTATTAGTCTACATCAAGCATCGCTCACAAGCTTCATCTCTGGTCGATGCGCCCACGGGCCATGCCCGGCAGTGTATTCTCAACGCTGAATGAAACGAGTGTTGACAGCTCTAGTGCTGGCGCCTCTGGTGCTGGTGCTGGTTTTATATGGGCCCAAATGGTTGATCTTTCTGGCCGTGGCAGCAGTGTCCATGCTGGCAGGTTGGGAGTGCCTCGGACTGACCATTCGGTGTGGGGCTCAGCCGCCGCGCGCTGCGGTCCTTGTGGCGCTTGCGGCGCTGTTTGCAGGTAATTTTGAGTGGCCCGATCAGACCCTGGTCATCTTCGGCGGGTTGTCGGTGGGGCTGCTGATCTGGTGCACCTTCCGGTCGTCGGTGGAACATATGCTGGCGGATGCGACGTCGGCAATCTTTTCGTTCTTCTACACAGGCCTGACGCTGCTGGGGTTGACAACGCTGCGCGATGAGTCGAATGGCGCGTCACTGGTGGTCTTTCTGCTGTGCACGGTGTGGGCAGGCGACATCGTGGCGCTCTACGTGGGCCGGATGTGGGGGCGGCACAAGATGGCGCCGTCGTTGAGTCCGAACAAGACCTGGGAGGGCGCGGCGGGATCGCTGGCGGGGAGCCTGGCGGTGACGGGATTGCTGATCGAACTGGGCAACCTGCTCGCGCAGTGGAACTTTGTGCGACTGTCGTTTGCCGACGAGGTGTGGTGGTACTGGCTGATTCTGGCCGCTCTTGTGAATGTCGCGGCGCAGGTAGGCGACCTTGCGGAATCGGCCCTGAAGCGCTCGGCGGGTGTGAAGGATTCGGGCAGTTTGCTGCCGGGGCACGGCGGGATGCTGGACCGCATTGATGCGCTGCTGCTGGCGGCTCCAGTGCTGTGGTACGCTCAGGTTATCCGTTGATGTTCATCGCTCACTTTGAGCGATGAAGCTACATAAGCCAAGCCAATACAAGGATTTAAGCCAGCCTTGAAACGTCTCGCCATTCTTGGTTCGACCGGTTCGATCGGTCAGAGCACCCTTTCCATTGTGGAACAGTTTCCGGATCGCTACAGCGTGGTCGCGCTGGCGGCTGGGCGCAATGTGGACGAGGCCTTTGCGCAAGCGTCGCGGTGGCGGCCCAAAGTGGTGTCGATGGCGACGGAGGAGCTTGCTGCGGAGCTGTCCCGTCGACTCAGACAGGCGGGGGTGACCGGCATGGATGTGGCGCATGGCCCGGCCGGGACGGTGGCCTGCTCGACACTGGCGGAGGCGGATTTTGTTGTCTCGGCGATTGTGGGCGTGGCGGGGCTCGAGGCGACGCACGCGGCGATTCTGGCGGGCAAACCGGTGGGGCTGGCAAACAAAGAGTGCATGGTGGCCGCTGGGGAGATTTTGACGGCAGCGGCGCGCCAGCGCAAGGTGCTGATTCTGCCCATCGACAGCGAGCACAATGCGGTGCATCAGTGCCTGCGCGTGGGCACGCACGGCGAGGTGAAGACAATCTGGCTGACCGCGTCGGGCGGACCGTTCCGGCAGCTTCCGCTGGAAAAGTTTGATTCCATTACACCGGCACAGGCGCTGAAGCACCCGACGTGGGTGATGGGGCGGCGGATCACGATCGACTCGGCGACGATGCTGAACAAGGGACTGGAGATTATCGAGGCCTGCCGGCTGTTTGATCTGCCGCCAAGTCAGGTGCGAGTGACGGTGCATCCGCAATCCACGGTGCACTCGCTGGTGGAGTTTGTGGATGGGTCGATTCTGGCGCAAATCTCGGTGACGGATATGCGTCTGCCGATTTTGTATGCCCTCGCGTATCCGGAGCGGCCTGCGTCGAATCTGACTTTTGATCTTGCGGCGTTGAAACACCTGGACTTTGAGCAACCGGACTTTGAGCGATTCCCGTGTCTGCGGCTGGCGTATGAGGCTGCCGAAAAGGGTGGAGCGCACTGCATTGCCCTGAACGCTGCGGATGAAGTGGCGGTGGAGGCATTCCTCCAAGGTGCCATCCCGTTCACCGGCATCCCGCGTACAATTGAAGCAGTGCTTGCATCCACCCCTGAAGCACACCCGGAGACGATTGCCGGAGTGCTTGCGGCGGACGGAGAGGCGCGCGAACGGGCCCGGGCGCTGGTGGCCTGAGAACGCACCCTGCCGGTTCTGCACGGATGCAGGTCTGAGGGATCGACCGATTTTTATGCATGATTTTCTGGTTTCCACCGCTGCCTTCATTGTTCTGATTGGGATCATGGTGGTGGTTCACGAGTTTGGCCATTTTGCGGTGGCCAAGCTATGCGGCGTGCGCGTCGAGGCTTTTTCAGTCGGCTTTGGCCCGCGGCTGTTCGGCATCAAGCGCGGCGATACGGATTACAAGGTCTGCTTGCTGCCCTTCGGTGGCTACGTGAAGATGACGGGTGAGAACCCGAGCGAGGAGGCGCATGCCGGGGAGGGTGGCGGGCCCAGCCTGCAGAACGACCCAGGTTCCTTCATCGCTCACCCGCGCTGGCAGCGCATGCTGATTGGCCTGGCTGGACCGGCTGCCAATTTTGTGCTGGCCTTTGTGGCCATGGCGTTTTACTTCGGCTGGATCAACGAAGTTCCGGCGCATGATGTGAAGACATCCACGGTGGAGTGGGTGGTGCCGCGGTCTGCCGCCGCGCAGGCGGGAATCCAGCCAGGTGACACGATCACGCGGTTTGATTCGGTGGCGAATCCGGGTTGGGACCAGATATTCGGGCACATGGCGGTGGATGGAAACCAGACGGTGCCTGTGACGGTGGACCGGGGCGGCACGGCTTTTGCGCTCTCAATGCATTTGCCCGCAGAAGTGACCGGCGACGATCTTGCAGGGATGTTGCCACAGTACATGCGCGGGCCGATTGGGGTTCAGTCGATCTCGCCGGGAACACCAGCCGACAAAGCGGGGCTGAGGGGCGGCGACGCCATTGTTTCGGTGGATGGCCACGACTTTCACACGGTGACAACTCTGCTGGCCTACATGCAGGAGGGTCAGGGAAAGCCGATGGCGCTGATGGTGCAGCGCAACGGGGCAACGATCGGGCCGATCGTGGCCACACCGGCAAAGCTGGATACAGGCTGGAAGCTGGGATTTCTGGCGGTTCCGCCGAAGATTCGCAACGCGCCCATGCCATTCGGTGAGGCGGTCCGGAAGTCCGGGCAGTTCTGCGTGGACGGATCGATGCTGATTGTGCAGATGCTGGAGCGCATCGTGATGCACAAGGTGCCGGCGAATCAACTGGCCGGACCAGTGGGCATCGCGCGCATGGCCGGCGATGTGGCGGAGACCAAGGGCTGGTACTCGAAGTTTTACCTGGCAGGCGAAATCAGCCTGAACCTGGGAATCGTGAACCTGATGCCATTCCCGATTCTGGATGGTGGCCTGATCCTGCTGCTGCTGATTGAGAGCGGCCTGCGCCACGATATCAGCATCAACGTGAAGGAGCGCATCTACCAGGCGGCCTTTGTAATGCTGGTGATGTTCTTCGCCTTCATCATCTTCAACGACGTGACGAAGCTGCCGATCTTCACCCGAGCCAGGCCCTAAGCGGCGCTGAGGAAGAACTGCGGATGCCCGTGAATACGCACCAGGTGCGCGTGCGCTATGCCGAGACGGACCAGATGGGCATTGTGTATTACGCCAATTATCTGGTGTGGTTTGAGCTGGGTCGCGTGGAACTGCTGCGCTCGCTGGGGCTGGCCTACAGCCAACTGGAAAAAGAGCACGAGTGCATTTTGCCAGTGGTGGAGGCGACCTGCCGGTACAAGTCCCCTGCGCGCTATGATGACGAGATCCTGATTGAGACGCGGCCCTCGCTGCTGCGCGGGTCTGTGATCAAGTTTGCCTACCGGATCTTGCGCAAGGCAGCGGATGGGGAAGAGAACACGCTGCTGGCTGAAGGGGAAACGGTGCATGTGGTGTGCGACGACCAGTTGCGCAAGAAGCCGCTGCCGGCGCACTATGCCGAGGCGCTGCGCGCAATGATGGAGCCGTAGAGCGGGCTTATGGCAACACGACGGCGAGCGCAATACCGTCATATCCTTTGTCGCCGACGGTTTGGAGAACGGTGGCACTGAGGCGGGGATGGGCAGCGATCTGCTCCGTCATGCGGCGGATGCCAATGACATCCGGGTCTTTCGATTTTTCATTCACTATCGAGCCGTTCCGGACGACGTTGTCGACGGCAATCACTGTGCCAGGCCGGCTGAGCCGCACCGCCCAGTCGAGATAGTCGGGGTTGCTGCGTTTGTCGGCGTCGATAAAAACAAGATCGAACGGCTGTGCGCCGGGCTCCGCGAGAGCGGGAAGCAGGTCAAGGGCGCGGCCGATCCGCAGATCCACGCGATCGAGAAGACCGGCGCGGAGCAGGTTGCCACGGGCAACTTCGGCATGTGCGGGGTTGTATTCCAGCGTGACGATGCGGCCATCGGGCGGAAGCGCCCGGGCCATCCAAATTGTGCTGTAGCCGCCGAGGGTGCCGATTTCCAAGATGCGGCGGGCCTGCGTGATCTGGGCGAGAATCTGAAGGAACTTGCCTTGCAAGGGGGAGACGTCGATTGCAGGAAGGCCTGCGGCGCTGTTGGCTTCAAGCGTGGTGTGAAGAACTGCGTCTTCCGGCGCGAGCAGGGTTGCGAAGTAGTTATCGACCGCGGTCCATTTGTTGGTCCCGGAGCCGCGCGGTGCCATCCTACTTATCCCGAGCGACGATGAAATCCGGCATCCAGAGCAGCGCGCGCTTAAAGTCGGAATCGGGGAAGTGAGCAAGCGCCTGGCGCCCTTGCTCGGCGTAGCGATCTGCTAGAGACATTGCATAGGCGACCGAACCGTTCCGCTTGAGAATCTCCTGAAGCTCGCCGCGGCTGACATGCTCAAAGCTGCGGTCGTCCAGGACGCGCTGGATGGACTGACGGTCGCGTGCCGTGCCGTGATCCATGGAATGAATGACAGCGAGGGTCGCTTTGCCTTCTCGCAGGTCGCTCGCAACGGGCTTTCCAAGGACCTCCTCCGTCGCGGTCAGGTCCAGCACATCGTCCACAATCTGGAAGGCGAGGCCGACGGCACGGCCATAGGTGGCGAGGTTGTTTTCGTCGGACTCGGGGGCGCCTGCCAGCACCGCGCCGAGACGCATGGAGACCGAAAACAGACACGCGGTTTTACGAAAGATCAGGTCGTAATACTCGGCCTCGGAGACGGCCTTGCCCAGCTTCTGAATCTGGAGCAGCTCGCCCTCGACCATCTGCTGGGTGAGGCCGATGAGCAGGTCGAGGACGCGGAGGTTGCGTTCTTCCAGTGCAACTTTGAAGCCTTGCATGTAGAGCCAGTCGCCAGCTAGAACGCACTTTTCGTTGCCCCAGGTGGTGTTGGGCGAGGGCCGTCCGCGACGGGTGTCTGCGCCGTCAATGATGTCATCATGAACGAGAGTGGCAGTGTGCAACATCTCCACAACTGCTCCGAGGCGAATGGCTCCGGGGCCGGAGTAACCGAGCAGGTGCGACGCGAGCAGGAGAAGTGAAGGACGAATACGCTTGCCGCCGCCTTCCCGCAGATACTCCGCGATCTCTGTGATGGTGCTGACGCTGGAGGCGGCATCGCGGCCCAACTCCTGCTCGACTGCCACGAGGTCTTCTCGGAGCAGGTCGAAAACTTCTCTCGTCGTCGCTATCGCCAAGGTGCTCAAGATGTGTGTGTACTCACTCTTTCGATTTCTTCTGCGCCCGTGTCCTTGTGTGACGCATGATGGATGCTTCAGCCCCTGGCTGGCAACACTTTAATTGGTCCGGTAGTTCGTAAACTGCAAATCGACGCCCAGATCTTTGGCCCTGAGCAAAGCAATAATGGCCTGCAGGTCGTCGCGGTCTTTGCCGGATACTCTCACAGTATCGCCTTGAATGCTGGCTTGCACCTTCTTTTTTGAGTCTTTGACGAGGCGGACGATCTCTTTGGCCTTGTCGCCCGGGATGCCCTGCTGGAGGGTAATCTTCTGGCGGACGCTTTGGCCGGCGGCGGGCTCAAGCTTGTCGTAGGTCAGATTCTTCAGTGACACGCCGCGCTTGACGAGTTTCTGGCCGAGGATCTCCTTGACGGCTTCGAGCGAGTACTCGCTGCCAGAGGCAAGTTGAATGGCGTCATTGCCTTCCAGCGTGACCTCGGAGTGGGAGTTCTTGAGGTCGAAACGCTGGTGGATCTCCTTGACCGCCTGGTCGATGGCATTGCGGACTTCCTGAATATCCACTTTGCTGACGATATCGAATGAATTGTCCTGCGCCATAGGCTCCTCAAAAACGGGCGGCATGCGAGCCGCCCCAGCACTTCTAGTTTCCCATGCCGGGCGGCAGGTGAAACAGCCGGCAGAAGTTTTTCGTTGTGGCCGAGGCGATTTCTTCCGGCGAGACGCTGAGGAGGCCGGCAAGAGTTTCGGCGGTCCGAGTGACGAAGGCCGGCTCATTGCGCTTGCCGCGGTCGGGCGCGGGGGCGAGCCACGGGGCATCGGTCTCGACCAGCACGCCGTCCAGCGGGAGTTGCGTGGCGACGTCGCGCAGGGCCTGCGCCTTGGGATAGGTGAGGTTGCCGGCGAAGGAGATGAGGAAGCCACAGTCGAGCGCGCGGCGGGCCTGCTCGTAGCCCGCACCGAAGCAGTGCATGATGCCGCCGAGTCCGGTATGACGCCAGTAGGTGTCGAGGGTGAGGAAGAGATGGTCCCATGCGTCATTGGATTCATTGGTGCCGCGGCAATGAACCAGAATTGGTCGTTTGCGGACGGCGGCGACTTCGAGTTGGCGCACGAGGCCCGTGCGCTGAACGTCGTGCGGTGCGCCCTCGTGGTAGTAGTCGAGGCCGATTTCACCGCAGGCAATGACTTCAGGTTCGGCGAGCAGGGAATCGAGGTTGCTGAGGACGGCCGCATTGATTTCCGGGGTATTGTGCGGGTAGACGCCGGCGCTCGCATAGAGGCGCGGGAGGCTCAGCTGACCGTTGAACTGGCGGCAAAGGTCGAAGGCCTGATGCATCTCGGCAGGGCCTTCACCGATGCCGATGGCGAGCACCGCGCCGACGCCGTTTTCATACGCGCGGCGGAGCATGGCTTCGCGGTCGTCGGAGTAGCGCGGGCTGTCGAGATGGGCGTGCGAATCGATGAGCAAGGAAAGATCTCCGGCATGTGTAAGGCGATGGAAGATGCCGCCAATGGCAGAGCAGCTGCGCGGCTACTTCAGCCGCGCGCCGAGGGGAACGTCTTCAAGGAAGCCGGCGAGGACTGGCGCGCCATCGGGCGGGAGCGAAGCGGCGAGCAGCATGCCGTTGGACTCGAGTCCGCGCATTTTGCGCGGGGCGAGGTTGGCGACGATGACGATCTTCCGGCCGATGAGTTTCTCGGGTTCGTAGTACTGCGCGATGCCGGCGAGGATCTGCCGCCTTTCGTAGCCGAGGTCGACTTCGAGACGGAGGAGCTTGTCGGCCTTGGGGACGCGCTCGGCGACGAGGATCTGCGCGACGCGGAGCTCGACCTTGGCGAAGTCGTCGATGGTGATCACCTGCGGGGAGACTGACTGCGGCTCCGCCGCTGCGGGCTGTGCTTGTGCGGGCGCGGCGTGAGTGACTGTGACAGGAGCCTTGACTGCGGCGGGCGCGGTGGTGGATGCGGGTACGGACTCTTGTGCGGGCGTGGGCTTGGTCTCTTCCATCGGTTTCTTCTCTGCCTTTTTCTTCGATTCCTGTGCGGGTCCAGCAGTGGGCGGTACTTTGGGCTCTGGCGGCTCGGCAGTCGCTACGCCGCCCGCGGCTTCAATAACGGACTTGCTGTTCTGTTCCTCGATCGCCACCATGCGTTCGATGGCGTCTTTTTCCGCGCGGGGAAAGAGCGGCGCGGGTTCGGCAAACCGGGTGCCGGATTTGAGCTCGCCCCATGCAAGACGGGTTAGGAACGATGCCTCGGCGGCGACGGCGATTTCGCCCTGGCCAAGCTGACGCCAGACCTTGGCGGCGGCTTCGGGCAGGATGGGATATACGAGCGCGGTAATGATGCGGATGGACTCGGCTGCGGTAGCGAGGACGCGGGCCTGGAGTGCGGTGTGGTCGGCGTCGCTGCGGTCGGCGGGCTTCTTCCAAGGTGCGTTGGCGGTGAGGTAGCCGTCGGTTTCGGCGACGAGGTTCCAGAGCGTTTTCAGCGCATCGGAGAAGTTCAGGTCGTCGAACTGAGGAGCGAACTCGGCAAGGGTACGTTGTGCGCTTTCGCGCAATGCGGACTCTGCGGGTGTTTCTGCGCCAGCCATGGGGACCACGCCGCCGAAGTACTTATGCACCATGTTGACGACGCGGCTGACGAGGTTGCCGTAGCCGTTGGCGAGGTCGCCGTTGTAGCGCTGGACGAGCGCGTCAAAGGTGAAGTTGCCATCCTGGCCGAAGGGGATTTCGCGGAGCAGGAAGTACCGCAGCGCGTCGGAGCCCAGGACCGCCTGAACGGTTTCAGCGCGGACGATGTTGCCGCGTGATTTGGACATCTTGCCCTGATCGAAGAGGAGCCAGCCGTTGGCGCGGACGGAGCGCGGCGGCTCGATGCCGGCAGCCATGAGGAACGCCGGCCAGTAGACGCAGTGGAAGCGGCTGATTTCTTTGCCGATGAGGTGAATGTCGGCGGGCCAGTACTTTTTGAATTTCTCGTCGTTCTCGGTGCCGTAGCCGAGGGCTGTGATGTAGTTGGCGAGGGCGTCGAGCCAGACGTAGATGACGTGTTTTTCGTCGCCTGGAACGGGGATGCCCCAGGAGAAGCTGGTGCGGCTAACGGAGAGGTCCTTGAGGCCGCCGCGGACGAACGAGATGACCTCGCGGCGCGTGGACTCAGGCTGCATGAAGCCGGGGTTGGTCTCGTAGAACTCGAGGAGACGGCGCTCGAAGGCCGAGAGCTTGAAGAAGTAGTTTTCTTCGCTGACGGTCTCGGTGATGCGGCCGCAGTCTGGGCATGGCGTGCCGGGGGGACCGTCGACGTAGAGCTCGTCGAAGACGCAGTATTGGCCGGTATAGGAACCCTTGTAGATGTAGCCGCGATCGCGGAGCGTGGCGAAGAGATGCTGCACGCCGCGCTTGTGGCGGTCTTCGGTGGTGCGGATGAAGTCGTCGCAGGTGAGACCGAGCTGGTCCCAGAGCGAGCGGAACTCGCCGGAGATGGCGGTGGCGAACTCCTGGGGGGTGCGACCGGCGAGTTTGGCGGAGCGCTCAATCTTCTGGCCGTGCTCGTCGGTGCCGGTGAGGAACCAGGTGTCGATGCCCAGAGCCCGCTTGCGCCGCGCGATGGCGTCACAGACGATGGTCGAGTAGGCGTGGCCGAGATGCGGCCGCGCGTTCACGTAGTAGATGGGCGTGGTGAGGTAGAAGCGGGATGGGCTTGCAGTTTGATCAGTCATGAACGGGGTGA
>JAGWML010000020.1 GCA_028873155.1 Acidobacteriota bacterium | reverse complement strand
CCACGCGCAACGCCCGCACGAAACGACGTCGCCGCTGTGACAAGTAGCGTGACGTGTCGCGCTCCCTCAATCCGCAACGCGTTGCCCGCAGCGTGCACAGCACCGTCTTCTGCGTGCGCTGTAACCTCAGTGCGAAAGGCCACACCTACCTGCCGCTCCTGCGCCGCCGGGTCGGCTGTTGGCTTCACCGGCAGCGCCGAACCCGTCATCACCAGGCGATTCGCGCCGGCTGCAACTGTCTCGCTGTGCGCCACTCGGTCCAGTCGCACGGTCAGATTCATCGGCTGCTCGCACTCCAAGCGCATCGCAATCACATTGCGCGGCGCTGAGCTGAACACCTCGCGCGTCCATCGGGCTCCGCCCGCGCTGAAACTCGTCCGCACAATCGCATCATCTAGATCGAGCTGCAGCCGATACTCCTCTACGCTTGCTGGAATTCCATCAAACTCCAACCACAAATCGCCCAGTGTCTGATAGCACGGCAGGCGGTCGGGAATGCCCATCATCACCTCCTCTGCCAGCGCCTCGGCCTCGTGTACCTTGCCCGCCATCAGCAACGCGCGCACTTCGCTCGTCCTTGCAGCCTGTGGATTATTGCGGTCCCGCCGTTCACCCATCCATACTGTCTCTTCGTTCAGTTGCAGCCGCTCTTTCGCCGTCCCGCCAAAGACCATCGCTCCCAGCCGCCCGTTGCCCACTGGCAGCGCATCCGGCCACGCCTGCGCGGGCTGCTTGTAGAAGATTCGCGTCGCATTGGCACCATCGTCGCCTGCAGACGATGACTCGCTCCACGCCTTGAGCGTTCCCGCTCGCGACGCCAGTGCACCCGTAAGCGCAGCATCGCGCAAGAATCTTCGCCTGCTCCAACTGTGTCGCGCCATTGTCTCTCCTCAGACTTTCGTCAGCACCGCACTGTACGGCGGCACATGCAGCAGGCTTCCGTGCAACACATTGCCTTCGCTGCGCGTCAGTGTCACTCCCTCTCGCGCATCGATGGCGGGTCCCTTCAGCAGCCAGTGTTCATGGCACTTCCGCATCGGCACGCGCATCGTCAACTCCTGCGCCGTCTTATTGATCGCCAACAGCATCTCCGACCGATTCTTGCGCGCAACATACGCGCTCACGCGGTCGCTGCTGCATTGCAGGTTCGATTGCACCAGAGTCGCGCCCACAAACTCGCGCATCAACTTCATTCCATAGAACTCCGGCCGCCGCGTGAATCCGCTCGTCACGCCTCCCGCAATCGGCGTGTAATATCCATTGCCGCCGCCGTGCAGGTTTACGCCCGCGCAACCAAGAGATGCAAAGCGCAGCATTGCGTCAGCCACCCACAACGCGCTCGCCAGGGTATCGCTCACGCCCGGCTCACTGCCGTTCCAGCACGAGTTGCCTTCGCTCATGCGATACGGCAGACCCACGCTGCGCGCTGCCTCCATCGCAATCTGCAGATCACGTTCCAGCTTCGGATCCGGCGCGAGCAGCTTATCCAGATTCACACCCTTCGCTCCCGCCGGCCCCATCGCATAATAATGAGACGTCAGCATCACCACATCGCGCAGTGCGCTCTTCTTTACGTCCTCGGCAAAGCCTGTCACATAGGCCATCTTGTTTGACACATCCGGACCCGCAAACTGTGACTCCGGCACGCGCGCCACCACCGCTGCATGCACCGCCGACCACTCTTTCCAGTAATCGGCATAGCTCCACGTTGCAGGTCGATAACGATTGCGCCACGCATCCGGCTCATTGCCCAGTTGAAAGGCAATCAGCCGCGGCCCCAGTATGTGCATCACCGTTGCGGCCTCATCCGCCGCATGCGCTGCCGACCCGCGCCCCAGGTTCAACCCGTACAGACAGCGCCAGTTCGTGGCATCCAGAAACGCGCGCAGGTTTTGCAGACTCTTTGGCGTGATGCGCGTCTCGCCCTTCACATTCTTGCTCGTGTCCGGACCCACCGCGTCGAACGGCGGCGCACCCTGCGGTTCGTCGGTCGTGAAAGCGGTGAACTCGCTCGTTCCCCCGCCGAGGCGCAGCAGGCCTTCACTGCCCAACTCGCGGAAGAGCGCGATCAACGCGGCATTCGTCGCGGCGAAGAATGCGGGATTCGCCAGTTGCGCCGACTCGTAGCTCAGTCCCGAAAAATTCACAGGGAGCGTCGCGAGCAACCCACCGCCCGGCACATCGAGCCTGGCTGTCAGAGCCTCTGTCGCGCTCTGCGCGCGCATCCATCGCGGCGCGGCCACGGCAGACGCAACCGCGCATCCCGTCAGGCGCAAACAGATCCGTCGATTCATTCGACTTCGACCTCCACCACGCTCGGGCCAGTCAGAGTCAAAGCAGGTTCCGCACTGGATGTCACAGAGCGCCCGTCCACGCGCACCGCATGCACGGTCTGTCCGGCCGCGAGCGGCACATGCACCACCACCGCGCGCGGCACTCCATGCGGATTGATGCTCACTTTCCATTGCTTCTCCGACACGCGTTCCGCGCTCATGCTCACCGTGCCTCCGGTCGTCACGGGCGCGTCTTCGATCGATACGGCTTTGCCCTCTGGGACCCAATCGCTCGGCAAGCCCACCAGCAGATGCAGCGCGCCGTCTCGCTCATTTACCAGCATGTCTCGCAGGAACAGCACCAGGTTTGCATTCGCCCACGCCTCGGGCATATCACCCGTGCCTTCCATGTTGCTGCGCTTGCTATGCGGCGTCTCGCACGCGCGCGGCAAGGTCACGTCCACCAGAATCTCTTCCTTCCATACCTTTGTGGTGGAACTGTGGTTGAGCGCAGCCACCAGCATGTTGACTGCTTTGTTCTTGTCGCCGCGCAGCAGATACGTCTCCGCGATGTTCATCGACTCGCCCGCCCACACCCCCGCGGGACCAGCCCACGCCACGTTGGTCGGCAGGCCCTGCTTCTCTTCGCGCTCCATGCGCGCAATCAGCCCTGTCACCAGCTGGTCATTCGGCGAATACAACTGGGTGGGATACACCGCGAGAAACGTCTGCGAATATGCGCCCTCCGGATAGGTCGGCATCGCCGGGAGATATGGAGATCCCTCTTTCTCCAGCGTCACCGCGCGTTGAACGCTCTCATGAATCGCCGCTGTGTATGCGTCGTACTCCTTGGCGAGCCATGCAGCGTCGTTTGCGTGACCCAGTGTCCGCGCGGCTTCCTCCGTCACGCGTTCGCCATACGCCGCAAGAAAGTTGTGCGAGAACGAGTGACCCTCCGGCAAGCCGGAATCGCCATAGCTCCACGGCAGCAGCCCATACCAGTAGGGCTTCTCGCCGGGCTGCAACGCAGGCTCCGGCTCTGTGCGGCAGCGCGAGGCAATCATGCGCCGGATGGGCCGCGCGCCCTCCGGCACGCCGCTCACGCCTTCCAGCGTGCTCTCTTCGCGATGATCGCGAATCCACTCCGATGCACGCAGCATGAACGGATACGCAGCCGCCAACCACTGCTTGTCGCGTGTGAAGAGATAGTAGTCCCACGCCGCCGCCACATTGCCGCCCGCATTGTCCCACGCAGGCCAGCCACTCGTCGGCGGGCCATCCCACTCGCCGTCGTCCTGGATGATGTGGAAGGCATGTTCCACACTTTCGCGCGCAGGCCTCAGAAATCCGCCTGCCTCCAGCGCGCGCGCCTGGAAATATTCGCCGCGTCCCCAGTACTGCCGGTACACCGCGGGTCCGTCGAGCGTCCACAGATCGCCGTGCGCATCATACTCGGTCAGGATCAGCACATACGCGAGAGACGAGTAGTAGAAGTCGCTCAGCTCGCGCTGCGGAAGATCGATCTTCGTAGCGCGCGCCCACAGCCCATCCCATTGCGCCACGGCCTGCTGCAACAGCAGCGCAGAGTCCGCCTGTGACAACTCGGCATTGCGCGCTGCGGGCCATTCATACGGCACCTCGACGCTGAGGGTCTTGGTCGCGTGCGCAGAGAGCGTGACACGCAATGCAAGCGTCAGGCCATGATCTTCTGAACGGACGGATGCTCCGTCCGTCTCGGTCACCAGGGCCACATCTTCCCCGGCGCCGTTTTCAAGCACCCGATTGACGACATGTCCGGGCAGATTGCGCTCCCGCCCGCTCAGCTTCAGCTCGACCTCCGCAGTTTCCGATCCATCGTTGGTCAGCTTCAGCCGCACCACATCCAAGCCCTTCGCGCCCGAAGACGCAGTAGGAATCTCGCCGGATTTGGCATCGGGATCCACCGCAAACGCGAGATCGTCGAGTTCAAGGCTGCCCGTAGCCAGCTTTGACTCAATGAACGGATACCTTCCGCGATACAGCTCCTGGCTCTTCATCGCGAATGCTTCGGTGCCGGCGAAGGCCTCAATCGCTAGCTCACCATCCATCTGGCTGCTGAAACCAATGGGCGTGTCGAGTGGCTTGCGCTTCAGGCTCCATTGCGACCACTTCAGGTTCCCATGCTTGTCCACGATGGTTTTGTGGCTGCCCATCGGCAGGCCAATCATGCTCTGCGCGTCTGTGTTGGACCAGCGGTGGTCAATCACCACCTGCGCCGATGCCGTCATTGCCGTCATCGCAATGATGCATCCCCATGCTGCTCGGAAACCGAAGCTCACTCTTCACCTCAATGACTGCATCTGCGGTTTGCAGAAAGATGCGAGTGCGTTCCGCTCGATGCGCCCGTTGTGCTTTTCAGAAATTGCTATTTCTCCGTTCCCGCGGGCGCAGCCTTGTGCGTCGAAAGGACGACGATCTCGCCCGGCTGCACCATCACCTCATGCGGCGCAGCGGATACGGCATTTTCTTCTTCGAGCCCGGTGCGCTCCATCTCCGCCCATGCATGCTGCGTGCCGTCAATCGTCACACGCCTCGGCGTGGCCGCGCGGTTCAACATCACGAGCGTCTCCACCCCATTGCCTGCAAAGGCGGTCGTCAGCAAATCGCCGTCATCGCTTGTTGCCCCGATTCGTTGCATTCCTTTCAGCACATGCCGGCTGTATGCTCCCATCACGCGAAGCTGAAAGCTCGTCGCCGCAGGAATCCAGCCGCGCGTGCGATCGGGCGCAAGCAGCGAGCGCGAGCCCGCAAAGCTCGGCTGCTCCACATCCAGCAACAGCCAACAGTACATCAGCGCTTCGGCATCCAGCTCGGTCAGGTTCTTGTGGTAGAGCTGCGCCGTCTGCAGCGCAATCCGGTACGACAGTTCCTGATAATGCGCATCGTTGATGCAGATTTCAGTCGCCAGAAACGGCTTGCCGTCGCTGGCCTCATGCATCGCGTGCATGCGAGCGTCATACAGGTCAGGGTTCGCCATGAACTCCTGAAAGTCGTACTCATGCGTTGCCGTGAAGTCGATTGCCTTCCACGCGTCCGGGTCCTTCCTGAGTGCGTCCGCGCGCTGAATGCCGAGAAACATATAGCTCGCATCCGCCATGTGGATGCGCGTCGTCTGAAATCCGGCTGCATCCAAAGCACGGCGGAGCGTCGTCACCATCGCGTCAAACACGGCAGGCGGCTCATCCACCTCATTCTGGATGCCGACAATCTGCGGTGCGGATCCCGCGGCGGATTTCGCCTTGCGGCAATACTCGACCACGATGCGCGCATACGCGTCCGGGTTCGCAACAAGCTTCACCTGCCGATGCCACGTATCCACCACTTCGGGGCCCTGGTAGTTTTCCATCGCCCAGGTTGGCAGCGCCCACATCTCGTAGATGACATCGCCGCCCATTGCCAGCGCATGTTTGCTGTACTCGAAACTCGACAGCTCGCTGTTGGGAAAGTTGTCGCCATAGTAGTGCGGCGTGGCATCGTGCATGTCTTCTAGGTTGCTCAGGTCCGGCTTGAGCTCGCTGCCCATCGGATACTCGCGAAAGAGCAGCAGGTTGTAGCGCTTCAGCAAATCCCAGTACTGCCGCTTGCCCTCGTCGCTCAGCTCCGCGTACGCAACGATGCTCGGGCTGCCGCCAAATCCGAGCATCGTCTGATGCATCTCTTCGGGGTGAAGCGTCACGGTCGCGGCATGTGCTTCCGGCGCTGTCATTCCACCCGTAACCGTCAGATGCGCAGTTCGCGGTGCGGCATACATCAGCTGATGGCGCGTCACGTCAAAAAGCAGAGGCGCTTCCAGAAGCTGAACGCCATTCACCAACACGCGCACCGACAAATGCGCGTCTGCAATCACTGTGACCGTCCTCGCCCCGCCGGTGAACTGCCGCTGCAGCGCGAAGACATCCTTCGCCGGATAATTTCCCTGGCCCTCGTACAGCCCCATGGAGTCGTAGTAACGTTCCGCTATCCGGACTGTGCTCGACGTCAGCTCCATCGTGAATCCTGCATGCGGTCCCGTGAAGATCCAGCGCAGCGTCGTGCGGTCGGGGATGTCGCCATCCAGCCGCAGCGTCCGCTCAAACAATGCCGTCAAATCTTCATGGAAGTACACGCGAGCAATTTCATCCGGACGTGACCAGCCAGGTCCCCTGGGCGCATCCGAAACAAAGCGGAAAGGAACACCATTCATTCCGCTTTCCGGGCTTACCGGCGTCAACGGCACCGCCTGCTGCGCCCCGGCGCTTGCTGTGCAAAGTGCCAACGTGACCATTACCATCCATCGCATGGCCTCGATTATCCGGGTCTTGCATCCTGCTCTGTCAAGCGCGTCCGCAACGCTCATTCGCGTATTCTCTGCGTATAGATCGACGCAGGACATGACACCTTCCAACGCACTCCGCATCGCGGCCCCTCTTTGCTACTATTCTCTTTCCACGCGGAGGACAGAATGGCTTTCGATGTACTCTCGCGCCGCTTCTTCGTAAAGACTGCTGCTGCTGCCACGGCGGCCACGCTTGCGCCTCCAATCTCCGCGGCTACACAAGAGGCCGGCGCTAGCTCGCTCAGCACGGAGCACGGCAAGTTGCCGTATCAGGAGGAATCGCGCGCCCGTCGCCTGGCCTGGTGGCAGGCTGCGCGCTTCGGCATGTTCATCCATTACGGCCTCTACAGCGTGATTGGTCAACAGGAGTGGGTGATGGAGTCGGAGGGCATCCCTATTCCGCAGTACGAAAGTCTGGCGCAGCACTTCAAGCCCCGGGCCGGTTTCGCAGAGGAGTGGGTGCGCCTGGCGCAGCGCGCCGGCCAGAAGTACATGGTGCTCACCGCCAAGCACCACGAGGGCTATTGCCTCTGGGACACGAAGCTCACCGATTACAACGCCGCCAGGACAGGCCCCGGCCGCGATCTCGTTCGCGAGTATGTTGACGCAGCGCGCGCCGCCGGCATGCGCATCGGCTTCTACTACTCGCTGATGGACTGGCATCACCCCGATGGCATCCTCTGCGCCACGGATGAAGCAGCCCGCAAGCGGTTCGTCGCCTACACGCACGGCCTCATTCGTGAGCTGATGACCAACTACGGCAAGATCGATATCCTCTGGTACGACGTGGCCCAGCCGCTCACGGCCGAGCAGTGGGAGGCCGATCGCATGAACCGGATGGTCTTCGAACTGCAACCCGACATCCTCGTCAACAACCGCAACGGTCTCGACGGCGACTTCTCCACACCCGAGCACAAGATCCAGGCGGACAAGCGCGCGTGGGAATCCTGCGAAACGATGAATCTTGGCTGGGGCTTCCAGCGCTCCGACGTCGAGTGGAAATCGCCGCGCCGCATCCTCAACGATCTCGCCACCTGCGCCCAGCAGGGCGGCAACTACCTGCTCAACATCGGCCCCGAACCAGATGGAGCTGTGCCCGCTGAGTCCGCGCGAGTCCTCGAATCAGTCGGCAGGTGGCTCTCCGTCAATGGCGAGTCGATCTACGGCACACAGGGAGGCGCAGCCAAAAGCTTCGGCAACTACACGAACTTCACGCGTCAGGGCAACACCCTCTACATCCACGTTTACTTCTGGCCCGCAGGCACGCCCGCGGCGCAATGGCTCCCGTTCTTTGATCCGCCCACAGTTGTTGCCGTCGGCGGCGTAGAAGCCAAAGTTCTTTCGGCAAAGCTCCTCAAGTCCGGACAGCCAGTCCCCTTCACACAGGATGCGTTGTCCCTGCGCATCACGGGCCTGCCTGCTGTGGCGCCAGACGATCCCGTCACCGTGATTGCCTGCGAATGCGACAGGCCGCCCGTCGTCGATCACCACAGCATTCGACCGGAATGGCCGCGCTACAAAGTGGGCCTCAGCGGTTGAGGCCCACTGCTTCCATGCCTCAGTACTCGTAGTCCAGTGAGAATTGCACCCGCCGCGCATCGGATTCCTGCAACGGTGTATTCCATCCCGATGCGGGACTGAGGTTGGATCCAAAGACCGGGTTGATCATCTCGACGTTCTGGCGATTCAGCAGATTGAAGGACTCGGCCACAATGTCCAGATGACCGCGCCAAATCGGCACCATCTTGAGAACGCGCAGATCGAAGTTCACGGTCGATGGTGTTGTGAGGCCGTTGCGCGCCTGGCCTTGCGGGCGCGTGGCAAAGGGATAGATGTGCTCTCGA
The DNA here is from genome assembly GCA_028873155.1 of Acidobacteriota bacterium. Lineage (GTDB taxonomy): Bacteria > Acidobacteriota > Terriglobia > Terriglobales > Acidobacteriaceae > Telmatobacter. The sequence continues at coordinate 14,204 of JAGWML010000020.1, read as the reverse complement.
TTGCTGTCAACGCCGGTCAGCGGATTATCCGGGAATCCAGTGCCGACAGAAAGAATCGGCGCAAACTCCAGTCCGTAGACGAGCTTCTCGAAGGCATTCGGGTGGGCCGCCCTGGCCGCATCCTGCGGATCATCCAGGTCGGGCCCGAGCACCCACAGCCCGCTCAGCACAAAGCGATGCCGCTGATTTTCCAGCGACAGGCCGCGCTCATTTTTCAGCGCAAATGGATTCTGCGGCTGCTCCGTGTCATACGAAGCATCGTCGATGGTCTTCGCAAAGGTGTAACCAGCCATCAGTTCCAGATCCTCAGTGAACTGACGATTCACCGTCACGGTTGCGCCGTTGTAGCTTGAGCTCGCCTCCGTCTGGAACTGGTTGATGGCGTCATTGGCGGGGTTCACGCGTTGAGGTCCAAACACCAGCTGACCGATCTGCTGCGGCGTCGGATTCGGAATGCCGAGGCTTCCTGCGTTGTTCTGATTCAGCGCCACAGGCGGCAGGAGATTGCTGTTCACCGTGCGGCCCATCTTCACACCATGCACGAAGCGGTACTCCGCGCCGACCGTCCACGCATCTGGCAATGACCGCTCAACTCCAAGCGAGGCCGTCTCCGCATACGGATTGGCGAGCGACTTCTGCGCCTGCCAGATGCTGGGCGCAATCGAGGCATGCGGCGTGGTGAAAGGCTGACCTTGCCGATACAGCGCCGCTGCATCGGGCCCTTCTGCGATCTGCTGTTCCGCGCGTGTTCCGTTCAGCTCTACGATGTGATTGATGGTGCCAAGCAGATACCGGTCATAGAAGATGCCAAATCCGCCGCGCATGACCCACTGCTTCTGCGGCGACCACGCAAAGCCTACGCGCGGGCTGAGGTTCAGCGCGTGATTCGGAAGCGGCGCGGGAACGTGATTGTCTTCATAGCGCAGGCCATAGTCCAGCGCCAGGCTGCGCAGTGCAGTCCAGTGGTCTTGCGCATAGGCGACGCTGCGCAGCTCAGCAAAATTTGTATTCGGATTACCGAAGCTCTGCATGTAAAAGTCCGCCTGTCCAGTCGCCAGCGCAGTGACAGAAGGGAAGACATACAGACCGCCGAAACCGTCCCGGTTTGCAGCGCGCAGCCCGATGTGACTGAAGGCAACGCCAGCCTGGACCAGGTGCTTGCCATGCTGCCGGATCAGCGCGTCGCCCATATCCGCATGCGTCTCGTAGCGGCGGCTGTTCCCGTCAAACGGCGTGCCAAACGTGGCGATACCCGCGACCACCACGCCGGGACCGCTCTGCGAACCGGTGCGCAGAGCCACGCGCCGCTGGGCCACCTCGGCGACCATCTGGTTCGCTAGCTCCGACGAAATTGACCGGTTCCACGCCGCGTTCACGCTGTTGTCGTCATAAGAGGCGGACCCGCGTGCGCTCAGGTCTGTCAGGTCATCCAGATGGAACGCATCATTCACCGCGCGGTTATTGGTCATCGCATAGCGCAGCATCAGGCTGTCGCTTTCACTGCTTCGGTCGAGCCGCCCCGACAGCTCCGTCTCTTCATTTGTTGTCGGGAAGAATCCCTGCTGCAGTTGAAAGCCCTGCAGCGGGCCAGCCTGCCGCAGAGCGCCGTTGATCTGCGCTGCCTGCTGCGGCGTAAAGTCGCCTGCTTCTTCGCCCCGCGCCATCTCCTGCTCCGCGGCAAGGTAATAGAACAGCCTGTCGCGTCGCAGCGCGCCGCCTGTTGACAGGCCCGCGCGCAGGCGGTTCTCATCCGGCTTGTTCGGCACAGCCTCCAGTGCGGGGGTTCCGTTCAGCGCACCATTCTGCACGAAGAGGAAGGCGTCACCATGTTGCGTGTTGGCTCCGGCGCGCGTTTCCACATCGACGGACCCGCCTGCCGATCCGCCAGCCTGCGCGGCATAGCCGTGATTGACCACCTGAAAATCGCTGATCGCTTCGGGCGACAACTCCGTGCGGCTCAGGCCCGTATACTCGTCGTTGTCGTCCGCCCCATCGATATAGAGCGCATTGCTCGGTGGGCGCAGCCCGCCTGCGCTGAATCCGCCTTCGGCGGCGCCCGGCGTCTGCCGCGCCAAGGCAGGATTCGCTCCCGCCAAAGCAGGCGACAGGAGCGTGAAGTTCAAATAATTGCGGCTCGGGATCGGCAGTTCCTCGATACGGTCCTTGTCGATGTTCGTCACCGGAGCGGATTGCGAGATGTCGAGCGTCTCAGTCTGCGCCTGCACGGTGACCTGCTGCGTGGACTGCGCCGGTTGGAGCGTTGCCTCCAGCCGCGTCTCGCGCCCGACTGCAACCGCAAGCGATGCATTTTTATAGATCGCAAATCCGGGCGCGGCAATTTCGATTTGATAGGCGCCGCTTTGCAGGCCGCTGAAGCGGAAGCCGCCGTCCGGCCCAGTCGCTGTGGTTGCTATCGCAGGATGGTCGTAGGTTGATAACGTCACGCTCGCGCCGGCAATCGTCGCGCCGGTCGAATCCAGAGCCGTGCCGCTGATGCCCCCCAGAACCTGGCCTGCCTGGGCATGCAGCAATGGGAAAGATGAAATAAAGACAAAGAGCCAAAGAAAGACTGGCCGCAGGGGCGCGGGATAACCGGAACGATACAACATGAAGCTCCTCTTGTGTGAAGGCGAAGGGTCAGAGGCGGGAGACACACCAAGGCGCGCCAGCCACCAGAAGCCAGAGTGAGTTCACAAAAGAGGAATCAGATACGAAGCGGATTGAAAGGCGGACTGATGGTCGGCACAGCGTCGCAAGGAGCGCACCACACAGCGACGCGCACCACGGGAATTCGCAGCAGGGAACCTTTGCGATCCGCCTGCAGATGCGGGATGGAGCGCAGCATCTTGATGACGGCCGCAACAATGCCTGCAATCGCCAGCCATGCAGTCACACGCAGTTCCGTGTCAGTCATCGGCGTCGTCGGCCGGTCCCACTTGTCAAAGCACTCCAGCGTGGGAGTGAATGCGACCAGCAGAAAAAATAAGCATGCAGCGAATTGGACGATGCGCCTTGCCACTGTCTCCAGCATAGGCTCAGCAGAGTGTGCAAGCAAAGCGAGACCACCCCGATTGCGCCCTATCCCTATCGCAGCACGACCGAACATTCCGCACTCTGGAATCCAACGGCCGCGATTCCTGCTTTGGCAGCGGCGCAATGCCGTCATAATGGGCATAGGGACAATATCCCGATCCTGGCCCCACTCATGAGCTTCACGCGTAGAGAATTTGTCCTCGGCACAGCGGGAATGGCGCTCGCCGCGCGCATCCCGCTCCGTGCTGCGCCAGCTTCCACGCGTCCGCTGGCGGAGTTTGACTACGACCAGGTTCGTCTCATCGGCGGTCCACTCAAGGCACACTACGACCGTATTCACGCGACCTATCTTGCGCTCGACAACGACAGGCTGCTCAAGGTCTATCGGCAACGCGCCGGTCTGCCCGCGCCCGGAGCCGATATGGGCGGCTGGTACGACGCCGATGGATTTGTGCCGGGCCATACGCTCGGCCAGTACATCTCGGGCATCGCGCGCATCGGCGCCACCACGGGCGACGCAGACTGCCATGCAAAGGCTGGGGCACTGGTCGAAGGCTTTGCCGCTGCGTTCGAGCGCAGCAGGAGCATCTACGCGGGCCCTAACGCGGAGAAGATCTGGCCCTGTTACATCCTCGACAAGCACCTTGCCGGTCTCATCGATGCGGGAACACTGAGCCATGTGGAGCGCGCGCACGATCTTTTATCGCGCGTCTACAACGCGGCTCTTCCGTATATTCCAGAACAGGGCCGCGACCGCATTGGTAAGAAAGATCCACCATACGATGAAACCTACGTACTCCCGGAGAATCTCTTCACCGCCGCAGCAATGACAGGCGACGGCGAGCTGCGCGAGCGTGCCATCCGCTACCTGCTCGACAAGGAGTTCTTCGATCCGCTCGCTCGCGGAGAGGACGTGCTGCCAGGACGCCACGCCTATAGTCATGCCATCGCGCTCAGTTCCGCGGGGAAGGCGCATCTTGTCTTGCATGACCCAAAATATCTGCAGGCCATGCAGCACGCATGGATGCTGCTCACCGAGACCCAGCAATTTGCTACCGGCGGATGGGGGCCGAACGAGCAATTCATCGAGCCGCACAAGGGACAGCTCTATTCCAGCCTGCTCGCTACGCAGGATCACTTTGAGACGCCCTGCGGCAGTTACGCCGCCACCAAGCTGGCGCGCTATCTGCTCTGCGCCACGGGCGATGCCCGCTACGGAGACGGCCTGGAGCGGGTTCTTTTCAACGCTCTGCTCGCTGCGAAGGATCCGGATAGCGATGGCGACTACCCGTATTACTCGACCTACAGCGCAGCGGCCCGCAAGGTCTACTACCCGAAGAAGTGGCCCTGCTGCTCCGGCACGCTGGTGCAGGGTGTGGCCGACTACGTCAAGAACATCTACTTCCGCGCTGATGATGGCATTCGCGTCAACCTCTACGCGCCCTCCATCGTGCGATGGCAGCACGATGGAGCAACGGTGACCCTCACGCAGGAAACCGACTACCCGCTGGACATTCGCGTTATGCTGCGCGTGCACCTAAGCGCGCCCGTTGCATTCTCGCTTGGGCTGCGCCTGCCTGCCTGGCTCGCCGCACCCGCCACCCTCCGCGTGAATGGCGCCGTGGCGCAGGCACCGCAGCAGCAGGGTTGGGCGATGCTTCATCGTGTCTGGCGCGACGGCGATTCGGTTCAACTCGATCTGCCGCAGGACCTTCATCTCGAAGCCATTGACGACCAGCATCCAGAGACAGTCGCATTGCTGCGCGGGCCACTTGTGTATGTTGAGCTCAATCCGCGCGCGGAACGACTGGCCCTGATTCCGCTCGACCGAATCCAAAGCATGCCGGGTGCCAGCGGACTTCTTGCTGCATCCACCACGGGCGAGAATCGCGTCTTTGCCCCGCTCTACTTCGTTCAACAGGAAAGCTACACGACATACTTTCAGAAGAGCTAGCCGGTTGCGTACGATGACAATGATCCCTATGCACGAACCATGCGAGCCCACTCGATCGTTTCTCCACCTGACTGCCTGCAGGCTGCTCGCTTTGGCGTGCCTCGCGCTTTACGCGGTTGCGTCCAGGCCAGCGCCTGCGCAGACAGACCCTTCCGTGCCGGCTTTGCTTCTCGGCTCTGCGTGGTATCCCGAGCAGTGGCCGGAGTCACGCTGGGACGCCGACCTTGCGCTCATGGAGGCCGCGCACATGCATGTGGTCCGCGTCGGCGAGTTCGCGTGGAGCCGCATGGAGCCCGCCGAGGGGCAATACGATCTTGACTGGCTTGCGCGAGCGATTCGCCTTGCGGAAAATCATCACATTGCGGTCGTCATCGGCACGCCCACCGATGCACCGCCGGCGTGGCTGACCGTGAAATATCCGGACACACTGCGCATGGATGAGAACGGCCGCCTGGCCCAGCACGGAGGCCGCCGCCAGTTCAACTACTCCAGCCCGCGCTACCGGGTCTTTTGCGCAGAGATTGCCGGTCGTCTCGCGCAACGCTTCGGCCATGACCCAGACGTAATCGGCTGGCAGATCGGCAACGAGTACACTGACGAGTCTTTCGACCCCGCGACGCGCACGCTGTTCCAGCAGTGGCTCCAGCACCGCTATAGCACGCTCGATGCACTGAATCAGCATTGGGCCACGGCCTACTGGAGCCAGACCTACGACCGCTGGGATGAGATACCGCTTGTCGCAACCGGTGGTAATCCGGGCCTGCTGCTTGAGCATCGCCACTTCGTTACCGACACATGGCGCGACTTCCAGCGCGTGCAGATCGATGCAATCCGCAAGAGTGCCGAGCCGCGGCAGTTCATCACGACCAATATCGGCGGCCTTGCCTGGAGCGATCACTTCGACCACTACGAGATCACGCGCGATCTCGACCTCGCCTCCTGGGATGACTATGTGGGCCAGGGCCAGTTGGATTCGATGCGCAACGGCGCGATGCATGACTTTGTGCGCGGCTGGAAGCGCATGCCCTTCTGGGTGATGGAGACGCAGCCTGGCTCTGTCAACTGGGCCCCCATCAACACGACACTCAACCGCGGCGAGACGCGCGTGATGGCATGGCAGGCCATCGGCCACGGCGCCAACGCCGCCCTCTACTGGCAATGGCGGAGCGCACTCAACGGTCAGGAGCAGTACCACGGCACGCTTGTCGGGCCCGACGGCGAGCCCATGCCCATCTACAGTGAAGTGACGCAGATTGGCAGCGAATTTGAGCGTACGTCGCCCGCGCTGCGCGACACGCAGCCTGTCGCGCAGGTAGCGATTCTGGAAAGCTATGACAGCCGCTGGACCATCGACTTCCAGCCACACAATCGGAACTATGACGAGCTGCAGGTTCTTCTGGATTGGTATCGCCCGCTGCGCCTCAAGAACCTGACCGTGGACATTGTCAACGCGAGCGCTCCGCTGGATGGATACAAGCTCGTTGTTGCACCGGGGCTCAACGTCATCCCACCGGAGCTCGCCGCGCATCTCAGAGCGTACGTCGAGCAGGGTGGGCACCTTGTGCTTGGCCCGCGCTCCGGCATGAAGGACGAATACAACAGTCTCAATCCGCAGCGCCAGCCCGGCCCTCTCGTGTCCGCGCTCGGCGGGCGCGTGGAGCAGTACTACGCGCTCGATGGCGCAGTGCCGGTCAGCGGAGCCCTCGGCAGTGGAACAGCGACGATCTGGGCCGAGCAGCTTACCACCCTGGCCAGCGATACGCGCGTTCTGCTTCGCTATGGCAAATCGAACGGCTGGCTCGACGATCAGCCCGCGATGGTCACGCGGTCGCTGGGCAAAGGTTCCATTACCTATCTTGGAGCGTTGCTCGATGCGCCTCTCATGCAGCAGGCCACTGCATGGATGCTTGCAGGTGCTCACGTGGAGCCGGAATTTGCTTCTCTGCCGCTGGATGTCGAACTCTGCCGCCGTGTTGGGACGGGCCACACGATCTACATCCTTCTCAATCACGGCGCGCAGCCGGCGGAGGTCGCGCTTCCTGCTCCCATGACGGAGCTGCTCCAGGGCGATGCACAGGTCCGCGCAGTAACGCTTGCCCCAGAGGGAGTGGCGGTTCTTGAAGAGTCGACAGGAGCAACCGGCCGCTGAGTCTTGCCGATGGCGCCATTGCGCCATTGCTCCAATGATGCGTGTTCGAGGTGCAAGCGAGGGATGACTTCTGCTAGCGTGTTGCGATGAAGTGCCTGACCGTGATCGCCCGTCCTTCTCTGATTGCATTCACCTCGTTGCTCGTTTGCATGCCAGCACTCCGCCTCCGCGGCCAGACGGAGCCACAGGCTGTGCGCAGGCAGATGGCGCGCGTTGCGGATGGCGATGCAACTGGCCCCTTTCGCCCCGACTGGAATTCGCTTGCTGCCTATCGCGTGCCGGACTGGTATCGCGACGCCAAGTTTGGCATCTTTATTCACTGGGGCGTTTACTCCGTTCCGGCATTCGGAAACGAGTGGTATCCGCGCACCATGTACATCCAGGGCACGCCGGAGTACAAGCATCAGATTGCGACCTATGGAGCGGAGTCAAAGTTTGGCTACAAGGACTTCATCCCCCAGTTCACAGCCGAGCACTTTGATCCAGATACCTGGGTGGATCTCTTTGCGCGTGCGGGCGCCCGCTACGTTGTGCCTGTTGCCGAGCATTGCGATGGTTTCGCGATGTACGACTCCGGGATTACACGCTGGAACGCGGCGAAGATGGGGCCGCACCGCGACATCGTTGGCGCGCTGGAAGCGGCGACGCGCAAGCGCGGCTTGCATTTCGGCGTCTCTTCGCATCGCGCGGAACACTGGTGGTGGTACGACGGCGGCATGCAGTTTGATTCGGATGTGCGCGACCCCGCCTATGCCGATCTCTACGGTCCGGCGCAGTCCCGCGCACTGCCTGGCGACGACACCTCGAAGGAGCCGGACCCGAATCATCTTGAGCGATGGCTTCCGCCGGACAAGCCGTTCCTCGATGACTGGCTCGCGCGCTCCAGCGAACTCGTCGACAAGTATCACCCTGACTTCATGTACTTCGACTGGTGGATCGGCCAGCCTGCCTTCGAGCCCTACCTCAGGAAGTTCGCGGCGTACTATTACAACCACGCCGCCGCGCAGAAACAGGGCGTGGTGTTGACTTATAAGGATGAGGACTTCCCACCCAACGCAGCCGTGCTCGATATCGAGCGTGGCAAACTGGATGCGCTGCGCCTGCTACCCTGGCAAACCGATACATCGGTCAGCATCCACTCATGGGGTTACGTGAAGGGCGATTCCTACCGCAGCGCTGCGTCGCTCATCGGTGAACTGGTGGACGTCGTCAGCAAGAACGGCAATCTGCTGCTCAATGTCGGTCCGGAATCCGACGGCACGATTCCGGCGCAGGCACAGACGATACTTCTGGAGATGGGCCGCTGGCTCAACACCAACGGCGAGGCCATCTACGGATCGCGCCCATGGCTGCTCTACGGCGAGGGGCCAACGACCGTGAAGAGCCACGCCCTCTATACCGACCAGCAGCAGTTCACGCCGGAAGACATTCGCTTCACCACGCACAACGGCGCGCTCTATGCCATTGCGCTCGGCTGGCCCGCCGGCGGCACACTGCGCGTGCATACACTGTGGCAGGGCACGCCGTATCTCAACGGCCCGGTCTGCTCCGTGCAATTGCTTGGCTCGCCGGACAAGCTTGTGGCAGAGCAACGGACCGACGGCCTGTACATTCAGCTTCCGGCGCAGGCGCCGGACGAGCCCGCGTACGCCTTTCGCATCCTCACCAGGAGCGCAAGCGGCACATGTGGTGGCACCGCTGAAAGTCAATGAGCCGCAGGAGGCGCTGATGTTGCAGTCAGAGCCGTCACCGCAAACGGAGGCAAGGTGAGCGTGCTGCCGCGCCATGCGCTCGTACGGGGCTCTGCGCCGCCCGCGACAATGCGCAGCTCACCGCTCGCGAACTCTGCTGGAAGATCGACTGAAATCGACCGATCGCGTTTGTTCACGAGCAGCAGACGCTTGCCGGCTGGCCCGTCCAGCGCCTGCACATCGATGTCGCTGCCGAGAAATCGTGTCTGCGCCATCGCGTCCCCGATGTGCGTCGCGTCGTGGAGCAGCCGCAGCACCTCAAAACGCGCATTCGGCTTGCCGGTCGTCCAGTCCACCATCGTCACGCTGGGAAACTGCGATGGGAAGCCGACGAGCTGCGACTCGCCGACGACGGCGATGTCCTGCTTTGCGGCTTCGAGGAAGATATACGCAAACATCGCGCCCGAGGCATTCCAATAGACCGCAGGGATTGGCGGACCCGGATCGTATGGATTGTCAGGATGCCAGTCCGTGGGCAGAATCGTTCCCACCTCATCGAGCGTGGTCTTCGTCTCCGGCGAGAGCCGCTTGCGCATCAACTCGACGAATCGAATCGTCGTGATGAGCCGATCCGCCTGATCGAAGAAGCTGTATTGCCAGTCCGCCGCGGTTTGTTCGCGTGCCGGAATCGCATAGAAGTGATACGAGATCATGTCGAGCGGAATGCCTGCCTGGTGGTGGCTGTGGTCCAGAAAATACTCCACCATGCCCGGATTCCTCTCGGGAAACGCCATCGCCAGGCCAACAAACTTCATCGCCGGATCCATCTTGTGCAATGGGGCAACAATCGCGTCGTAGCGCTGCACATATTGCTCGGGCGTCGGCTGATGCTCCACGTCAATCTCGTTGAAGACCTCCCAGTAGGGGATCGTGTAGTGATAACCGGACTCATGTCGCTTGCCCAGCTCATCCGTGAAGCCACCCTGCGTGTACCACTCCGCTACTCGCGTGTAGTAGGCAGCCAACTCCGCGCAGGTCGGGTCGCGCAGCTCCTTGCCCTGCGTGTAGTCCCATGTCAGCTTGTCTGGGTCTTCGGGATAGGTCACGGGCTTCGCTGTCTTGTACATCCATGCCGGATTCGTGCTGAGACTGAAGATGAAGTCATGCCCCCGGGTCGCATCGAGAAAATCCTGCACAATCGGATCGATGCCGCTGAAATCCCAAGAGGTCTTCTCCGCGGTAGGCGGCTGCAGCTCTGCCACGGCGAGCTTCGGGTAGGGGTGCCATGCCGCATAGCGGACATCGTCCGCGCCCAGTTGCTTCAGCGCCGCGAATGTCGCATCGTGGATCGGCGAGCCGGGGCGCAGCATGGGGTTGACCACCATCTGCAATGTCGGCGTCGTCTGCAAAGGCTGTGTCTTCGACCAGTCCACTTTGATGCTCACCGGCTTTTCCGGCGTCCCCTGCTGCGCGACAGCGATACAGACCGCGCCAGCCATCATGATTCCTGCACACCATTTCTTGACTGCCATTTCGATCCTCGGATGGATTGGGCACAGACGCGCCCGGCAGCTTTCCTATACCCTCTGCGCCTTGCTCTGCGCAAGCACATCGTGCAGTGTGTTCGAACCCGGCCAGGCAAGATTGGTATCGGTCCTTTGCCTGGCTGCGAAAACAGAACGGCCACCCCGGAGGGTGGCCGTCGCTGGCTCTGTTGCGGATGAAGTGCCTTACCGCTCGCTCTTCCAGCTGATGAGGTCGCCGAGCGTGGTGGTGGAGCTGGAAACCGGCTGCTTGTGCGCGCTTTCCTTGTAGTGCTCCACCTGGGCGCGGCTCGCTTCATGACCGATCGAACGCAGGCTGAGACCGACCTTCTTCTCTTCCACGTTGATCTTGATGATCTTGAATTCGTGCTCGTCGCCTTGATCCATCTTCGCCTGCGTGCCGTCGTCACCCACCGCCTCGGAGACGTGGCACAGGCCCTCGACTCCTTCGGCAATCTCGACAAATGCGCCGAACTGCGCCGTCCGCAGCACCTTGCCGTGCACCACATCGCCTACGCGATGCGAGGAGAAGAAGCTCTCCCACACGTCGGGCTGCAGCTGCTTGATGCCCAGGCTGAGGCGGCGGTTCTGCGGCTCGACGCCCAGCACCACAGCCTTTACCTTCTCGCCCTTCTTCACGACTTCAGAAGGATGCTTGACGCGCTTGGTCCAGCTCAGGTTCGAAACGTGTACCAGGCCGTCGATGCCGTCTTCAATTTCGATGAAGGCGCCGAAGTCGGTCAGGTTGCGCACGCGGCCCTCGACTACGGTGCCGGCCGGGTAGCGCTCTGTAAGGTTCTCCCACGGATTTTCCATCAGCTGCTTCATGCCGAGCGAGATGCGGCGGTCAGCCGGATTCACGCTCAGAACAACCGTGTTCACTTCGTCGCCGGGCTTTACCAGCTTGGAGGGATGCTTCAGCCGCTTCGACCACGTCATCTCCGAGAGATGCACCAGGCCCTCGATGCCCTGCTCCAGCTCCACAAACGCGCCGTAGTCAGTGACCGACAGAACGCGGCCATGCACGTGCGCGCCCACCGGGTAGCGCTCTGATGCATCGAGCCACGGATCCGGCGTCAATTGCTTGAAGCCGAGCGAAACGCGCTGCTTGTCTTTGTCGAACTTGAGCACCTTCACCTGAATCTCGTCGCCCACATTGACGAGGTCGCGGGGATGCGTCAGGCGGCCCCAGCTCATGTCGGTGATGTGCAGCAGGCCATCGATTCCGCCGAGGTCAACGAACGCGCCGTAGTCGGTCAGGTTCTTGACGGTGCCCGTCAGAATTGCGCCTTCTTCCAGGTGCTCCATCGTCCTGGAGCGCTTGGAGTTCTGCTCTTCTTCCAGAATCTCCTTGCGGCTCACCACCACGTTGCCGCGCTTCTTGTTCAGCTTGATGACGCGGACTTCAATCTGCTGGCCGAGATAGCCATCCAGGTTGCGCACCGGGCGAATCTCCAGCTGCGAGCCGGGCAGAAACGCCTTCATGCCGATGTCCACCGTGAGCCCGCCCTTCACGCGGCTCACCACAGTGCCCATCACCGGAGTCTTTTCGTTGGCAGCCTTCTCGATCACGTCCCACACACGCAGGCGCTGCGCCTTCTCATAGCTGACGAGGTAGCCGCCTTCGGGCTCCTCACGCTCGATCACCACATCAATCGACTCGCCGGGCTGGAACTTCACCGCGCCGGTGTGGTCGACGACCTGCTCCAGCGGGACCATACCTTCGGACTTCAGACCGACATCGATGACAAGGTGCTTCTCGGTCAGTTTCAGAACGGTGCCGGTCACAATCTTGTCGCCGTAGGCTTCAACGGCAGCCGCTTCAGCGGCCTGCTCGCGCTCAAATGCCTCAAGCGCGGCAGAAAAATCGTCGCCAGAGTCGAAAGTCGGTTCAGCCTGCTCATCGGCATGGGCCGTGACAGGGTGGGTGGGTGCATCGGCGTCCAGCGTGGAAGATACGGCGCTCTGAGCAAGCTCAGGGGAGGACGTGGATTCGGGCAACGGCTGAGAAGACTCCGTCGCAGGCTCAAGGGTAGGCATTTCCAGTTCGGTGTTCAGGGTTGTGCTCTCGGGTTCGGGATTGAGGACGTTTGGCATGGTGAAAGCTCCGCGATTCCAGTCTCAGACGCGATCGCTTGATGTGCGTCGGAGCAAATCCTGCGTCTCACGCTTCATTCACGTCAAACGCGGGTAGGCTTTGTCCCAACCTGGCTCTGGTACCCGGAAGGCTCCGACGAGACAATCGTCCGCGCCAGATGAACTGGCTTAAAAGGGCGACTCGTCTCCGTGGGAAACACCAGGCGCGCAACGGCTGGCGGGAGGGCGGCCGCAGCATCCCGCTGGAATCAGCACAGGAGGCTACTCGCTTAAGTGTAGCCCCCCTCTCTTTCCTGCGTCAATGCAACAGGTTGATGGACGATTGTGCACAGCGATCTGTGATGGAAAATTCACATCAAGACCGACGTTGAATCGATTTTCTCAGCTTCCATGCCCCCTTCGCCCTCCAGCCCGTTGCCGATGCGCGCCTGAGAACCCACAGGCCGCACCGCAGCATCTATACTGATCTGCAACGGTTGCGGGTACATGGATTTTCTCTGGACTCCCTGGCGCTACACGTATGTCACGACGGCGGACGAAGCCAAGCGCCCCGGCGTGCCGGCCGCTCTGGCTGCCTGGCCCGGAGACACCGGGTGCGTCTTCTGCAACCTGATCGCCGCCACCGATTTCGCCATCGATCAGGGGATGGATCGCAACGAGGCCGAAGCGGCCTCGGGGCTCGTCTTCCGCGGATCCCATTGCTACGTCTGCCTGAACGCGTATCCCTATACGTCCGGCCACGTCATGATTCTGCCGTACGCGCACCTGGACCGGCTGGCCCTGCTGCCGAGCGACGCAGCCCACGAGATGATGGATCTGGCCCAGCGTACCGAACAAGTCTTACAGCAGCTCTACCGGCCGCAGGGGCTGAATATTGGCATGAACCTGGGCCGCGCAGCGGGAGCCGGCGTGGCAGGCCATCTGCATCTGCACGCGCTGCCGCGCTGGGCCGGCGACACCAACTTCATGACGACGATTGGCGAGACCCGCGTGCTGCCTGAAGATTTACAGACAACGTGGAAGCGCCTGAAAGCAGCATTCGCGGGATTGAGTTAGCGCCTCAGATCACTTCGTTTGGAGCATCTTCAGACTCGGCAGCAAGGGCGAGTGTTGGCGGCTCAGCACCGGCCATTTCAATCAACTTGGCGGGAATTACCTTTGGCCCTGTTTTGGTAGCCTTCGGGGGAACTCCTAACTGCCGCAGCATCTCAACTTGTCTCACTAGATTTCCGGGTCCGGTCGAGAGCTGTTTCAACGCTTCGTCGTAGGCATTCCGTGCATCGAGGATCGCATTCCCGACTGACTCCAGATTCGTCACGAAACCAACAAACTTGTCGTAAAGCTCGGAGCCGCGCTTGATCACTTCGTCTACATTGCGTACCTTCTGGTCCTGTCCCCAAAGATCCTCTACGATTCGAATGACGAAGAGAATTGTTGTAGGGCCAGAAAGTAAAACTCCCTTCGAGTAGGAGTCCTGCCATATCCCTTCATCATTCTGCAATGCGAGCAAGAAGGCCGGTTCGATGGGTACGAACATCACCACGAAGTCCGGCGATTGGACGCCGGAGAGTGCATGATAGTTGCGGCTTGAAAGCTCGTTGTAGTGATTGCGCACGCTTAGGAGGTGCTTCTTGATGGCATCTGCCCGCGCTCCATCGCTTTCGGCGTTCACCGAGTCCTGATATGAGTTGAGCGAAACCTTTGAATCGATAATCAGGTGCCTGCCGCCGGGCAGT
>JAGWML010000239.1 GCA_028873155.1 Acidobacteriota bacterium | reverse complement strand
TCGATAAGGGCTACCTCCAAATCGGCAAGCACAAGCTCGAATTTCAGCGGAAGGCTCAGTAGGAGGAGCGATGGCAGAAGAAAAACAGACCGCTCCAATGGAGCCGAAGCCACCAGAGACCACGACTGCGCTGCGCGACAAACGCATCACGCCCGACGGTGTGGTGCCCAAACAGGCGCAGGGTTACGTCATCGCCGGACTTGCGGTGCTCATCCTGATGGCGGTCATGTTCTCGAAAAACCACGTCAGGCCTGCGCCGAAAGAATCGCCATCGGCTCCGCTCGCCGCATCCACGGACATGAACCAGCGGAAGATTCAGGAGTTGGAACAAGACTTGAGCGCGGACCAGCGCCAGAGCCAGCAACAGGCCCAGGCACAACGGGCCGGTACAGCGCCGCCAACCGATATGGCGGCTGCGACCAATCACGCGCAGCCCGGCGTTGCGTCTCCTGCTGCGCAGTTGCCGCCGGCCGTGACGGTCACGGAGCCGCCCCGCGATCCGGTAGCGGATGCGGAAAAGGCGCTGGCCTTCAAAGCCCGCTTCGCCTCGAATCTCGTCTCCGCCGAGGACGGCGCTCCGCGTTCATCGGTGGAGTCAGACGGCCTCGCTGACAATACTCCGGCTCGCTCTGCGAGCTTGCCGCAGGCCCCCTCCGCGCAGTCCGGCGCTGCTGCTACTGCTGCGACCGGTAGCAAGCGCGCACCGGAGGTGAACGTGAACTCCGCCCATGGCCAGCCCTTCGTCGTCTTCGAGGGCACAACCATCGACACCGTTCTGGTGAACCGGCTCGACGGTGAGTTTGCCGGACCGCTGAAAGTCATGGTGACCAACCCCATCTACAGCCAGGACCGCCAGCACCTCTTGATACCCGAAGGCGCGTTTATTTTGGGCGATGTGCAGAAGGTCGCCGGGCTCGGCCAGAAGCGACTTGCGGTCACATTCCATCGCCTGCTCATGCCGGATGGTTACTCCGTCGATCTCGACCAGTTCCACGGTCTCGATCAGGCCGGAGCCACCGGCCTCAAGGACAAGGTGAACAACCACTACGTCGAGATATTCGGTGCCTCGATTGCCCTCGGCGTCATCTCTGGCGCTGCCGAGGCCACCAATCTGAATCAGGGATACAACGAAACCGGCGCAGAGGCATACCAGTCCGGCATCGCCTCCAGTCTCTCGCAGTCGAGTGCTAACGTGCTCGACCGCTTCATCAACATCCCGCCGACGATCACGATCCGCGAGGGGCATCGCATCAAGGTCTACATCACCCAGGACATGCTGCTGCCCACTTACGAGAACCACGACATGCCGGGAGTGATGTGATGCGCATGGCTCTTTGTGTCTTCGCCTGTCTTCTGATGGCCGGTTGCGGCGTTTCACCGCAGCGGAAGCCATCGCCCTATCGGTACAGGACGCTCGAACGCATTGAAGCGCGTTCCCCATCCTGCACCGTATCCATCTACCTGTAGCTCCCCGGAGGTTTCGCCATGAAGTCGACAAAGCTGTATCCACTTATTCTTGCCGCACTCACTGCACTCGCGCCTGCGGCGCACGCGCAGTTCGGCTCCGGCATCGTCTTCGATCCCACGCAGAGCGCCCATGCTCTCCAGCAGATCGAGCAGGCGTCACAGATGTACACAACTGCGGTCGCGACCCGCAACCAGATCGTCACCATGTACAACCTCGCCTTTCAGATGGCGCAGTTGCCGCAGGACCTCGGGGTACGGTACAGGGCAGGCTGGTCGCAGTGGACAAGCCTGGAAGCACCGCCGAACACCTATGGCAACACCGCGGCGCTGGTGAATGCGCTCAACTATGGTGCGCTCGCCCAGGCACAACGGGGCTACAACAGCGCCTACGTGCAAGTCCAGAACTACCCTTCGGGCGATTATTCGTCTCTGGACTCCCGCACCCAGGCCACTGTCGCTAACCAGTACGCCACGTCGGAGCTGGCGCAGGCTTCGACAACCAACACCCTCGCCACGCTCGGAACCATACGCTCGGACTCGCAATCGTTCGCCACCCAGCTCGCCAATCTCGAGTCCGATACCTTCTCCACCGACCCAACCCAGCAGACGCAATCGGCGCTGCTCGGGAAGATCAATTCGGCCACGCTGCTCCAGATTCACTCGCAGCAGAATACCAACCAGCTTCTCATGGCCTCGATCCAGCAGCAGCTTATCGCGCAGAAACAGCAGATCGACGCGCAGAACCGCGCCATCAACAACGCCATTTACTTTCAGCAGAACTTCTCGAACACCATGCAGAACGTGAACAGCGGTGTAAGCGATTCGATGCACTCCATCTCCCTCAGCCTTAATGGGAGCAACTGATGGGCCAGAACATCTTCTCCGCTCTTTCGCAGGCCATTACGCAGTTGCTCTCTTCTCAAGGCAACACACTCCAGGCCACGGGACTCGACATCTTCCGTGGCTTGGCAGTAATCCTCATCGTGTGGTTCGGCATCAAGTCCGCCCTGTCCGCCTCGCAGGGACATGGCGGCAGCTTTCATTTCGCCAAGTTCGCCGACCTGATCCTCATGATTGCGTTCGGGCTGGGGATGCTGACCTATTACTCGACGCCCATCCCGGGCACCAGCTACAGTTTCAGCGACCTCATCACCAAAGAGGGCCTGAATCTCTCCAATCAGATCGAGTCCAGCCAGACGCAGGAGATCGCCGACACCATCACCAATGCCGAGCAGCAGCTTGGCGCGCCTCCCGGCAGCTTCAACATCCTGGAGGATCTGACCTACCTGCTGATTGTCGTGATATTGGCGGCGATGGAGGCAACGGCTTTCTGTGTCATTGCCTATGGCTATGTCGCAGCCGCAGTCTGCGTGCTCATCGGCCCCATCTTCATCCCCTGGTTCATCGTGCCCAAGATGGACTGGCTGTTTTGGGGCTGGCTAAAAGCCTTCATCGGCTTCAGCTTCTATCAGGTCGTCGCCAGCGCCTTCATCTTTGTTTTTGCAAAGGTGCTGTCCAACATGTTTCAGGTCATTGGCGCCATCAGCATCTCGAATGCGTTCACCGTCCTGCCCGCGTTGCTGGTCACGCTCGCCGTGTGTGTTTATGGCCTCTTCAAGATACCGGAGCTGACTGCATCCATCCTCAGCGGGCGCGTCGGCACATGGATCAATCTCACGGGGAACTAACCATGACAAAGCAAACCACATTCGCCACTACCGACGCCGGACACAGGTTCATCGAATTGTATGCCGAGCCAGTCGTCACGAACACGTATCTGAAAGTCGCGCTCCTCGTGCTCTCCGTCGTTACTCTCGCCTCGCTTGCGCTCCTCTATAGAGCACAGACCGCTGCCTTGCGGCTGAAGCCGCTCGTCATCTCTATCTCTGGCATCGGGCGCGGACAGGTCGTGAACTATGCCGACTTCTCGAAAGTGCCCGTCGAGCGCGTCAGCAAATACTATCTTGCGCGTTGGGCCGAGCTCTACTACGACCGCAATCACGCCACGCTGCAGCGTGACTTTGCCGAGTCCCTGAATTTCTTCTCGGACGAGTTGCAGTCCGCAACGTTGGCCCGCGCCACCAAAGCCAAAACCCTTGAGACCTTCTTGCTCGATCCCAGCGCGCCGAATGTGGACATCGAGATCGACGCCGTCATCCTGGAAGACCTCCGCCAATCACCGTACCGCGCCCAGATTCAGTTTGAAAAGGTCTTCTATTCCCCCGGCGATGAGCAGGAGCAGCGCCGGGAGCGCTGGACCGCGAATGTCGTCTACAGCTTCCGCGACGAGGTTCCGAACGCCATGCTGCTGACCAATCCGCTCGGCCTCGTCATCAGTTACGTCCACGAGGACCAGGCGTTCGGGAACTGACGATGCGACCGAAAAAGCCCATCCTGCTTTACTGCGCCGATGCCGAATTGCTCTCGGTGACAGCCTTCGCACTGCGCCTCCACCCCTATGAGGTGGTCGCTATCGGCAACAGCACCGACGCGATGCTGCTTGCCGGTGATCGGGATGCGGAGTTTGCCTGTGGCATTGTCATTCACGCGCATCAGGGCGATCCCGCCGGGTGGATCATCCATCGCATCCTTGCCGTAACCGCCCACCTGCCGCTGCTGGTGGTGGACCGCGCCGGCGACCTTGCGCCCGTTCGCTATGCGGACATGGTGCTCTATGGCCGCAACACG
>JAGWML010000238.1 GCA_028873155.1 Acidobacteriota bacterium | reverse complement strand
TGGCGGCACGGACGCGGGCCACATGATCGCCGGAAAAATCCATGAACTGCTTTTCTTCGGCCTCCGAAAGTGGCCGTTGCGTTGGCATTTCGCTGGAATCCTGCTTACTCTTCGCCGAACTGCGCGGCGATCTCCTCTGAGAGTTCCGAATGTCCACTGTGTATTTCCTGATCGAAGTGTCTGAGTTTGCGGCCTGTGTCGCGAAGGAAGAACTTGCGCTCGATCCAGATGGTGAGGCCGAGGATGTTGGCGAAGAGCAGAGCGCAGTAGAGCGCGATGCTCTTGAGGTAGTTGTGCAGGATGAGATCGCGCCACGGCACAAGGAAGTGCAGCTCGTGCATCGACCAGAAGCCGAGCGCGAGAAAGATCAGCGTGGCGACGAATGCGGCGTTCGCGATCATGAGTGCCCTTTCCGCCGCGATGAATGCGCGGCATGGCAAGAAGAAAGCGGAGAGGTGTCAGCCTCTCCGCGAAGAGCGATGGACGGCGTTAGCCGTCCTCGCCGAAATCGACGAGCGCGTCTGGACGGTCCAGCCTGGTGATCCGGGTCGCGTGAACCGCATACGAGCCGTGCTTCATGGGAAAACGTTCGCCGGCGACGACCACAGATCGTTCCTGTTGCTGTGCCCTGAGTTCGCCTTCGATTTCGAGGTAGTCGCCGCGCCTCATTCCGCGAACCATCCCGCAGAAGAACGGGCCGGGGCAGATGATACGATGCCAGTCGGTGCGCGGATTCCATTCATTGGCTCCGAGATCCCACATACCGGAGACAGTTGCCAGCAGCAGGACCGCGAAGGAGTCCGCCTTGATGTGGTCGGAGGAGGGAGATTCGGCATCGCTGCCGAGAAAGCCGCGCAGTGTGACGTTGTTCATTATGTGGAATTGGGGTGGTTTTGCCAGCGCGATTCGCCGCGCAGCCCCTGGCCACCGAGCACCTGCCGCCACGGATGTAACGATCAGTTGGTTCAGCATCGTTCCTCACTTTCGTTGGTGTGCATTGCCGGCGCCGCCTCGATTTGAACGAGACGATCTGGTGTCGGCGCATCTGCAAGGTTTGCGATGAGCCGTTCGTAAGCGGCGAGACCATCTTCGACCGCTGCCAGTTCAGGCTCAGAGAGCGGGATCTCCTGTCGAAGTCTCAGGAGATTTGTCTGGGCCTCCAGCATTTGCGCGCGCGTGGACTCTTTCGCCACATAGAACGAACATTTCGCACAGGCCATACGGTGGGGGCATTGATCGAAGAAGTCGTAAGTGCAGTACCCGTGGCCGAGATCGAAGAACTTCCACGCTTCCTGCGCCGCCAGCCCTTTGCGAACTGCATCCTGATCGATCAGCACTTCGATCGCGCGGATATTCCGCTCGAAGTAGCCTGCTTTTTCGAACGATTTAGTCAGCTTCGATGGGTTGATCTTCGCGTAGTGCTGAGTCGAGGACGGGTTCTTGTGTCCCAGCCACGCCTGGACCTCGAAGAGCGACATCGGTTCGCGTGCATTGAAGAGCTGCGTGGCGATGGTGCTGCGCGCGCGGTGACTGGTGATGCGGCCACGGACATCCTGGTTTGGGATACCCGCCTTGATGCACAGCGCGGGGATCAGCACTTTGTTGAGATAGTTGTAGCCCAGAGCTCTGGAACGATACGCGAACAGGTAATCAGCCTGCTCGCCCGTCTTCGGGTCGATGATTGCTGTTTGCGTAGGCCGTTCTTTTTCCCATTTCTCGATCATTTCGCCGACGATCGTGTCCACCGGCTTTGTGAACGCCGTGCTGGTCTTGTTGACCGGGATGGACAGCAGACAGACGCGTTCGCCTGGTGCGTTCTCCTGCCAGCGAACACACCCCAGCCGAAGCCGCCGGATTTCATTCCACCGCAGCCCCGCGAACAGCCACACCACTGATAACGCCCGCACCAGCGGCAGAGGATAGTAGTGAGACCCGCCATCATGTGGGCGGCCCTGGAGGGACAGGTCCGCCGCGGTGAGGTTCAACCCGGCCCAGATCAACTTGGCCCACACATCGTCCGGTAGAACGCGGGGATCGAAGCCGATGAGCGCCTGCAGAGAGCGCGGTATTCGGAACGCGATATGTGGATCAAAAGACCGTGGGATAATCTCCCAGTGCTGGAGGTCGCGGAAGAAGGTGCGCAGCGAATAGAGCACGTCGAGCTTGCTGCCCGCCCTCATGGGGCTACCAGCGTTGGGGAACCATGCCTTTGTCGTGCTGTGCGCCCATTCGCAGTTCTTCAGATCGACACACATTGTCACGGCCTCGGCCGCGACGGTGCGGGTCCATACCATCGGGCTGTCGATGTGGGGGCGCGTCGCATGGAGCCACCGGCCCACCCCGAGAAGACGGTAATACACTCGAAGCCGGGTGCCTGGAGCGAGAGTCGTTGTTTCGTGCCAGTACAGCGCCAGACGTGCCCATTCACGAGGGACATCGGCAACGATGGCCTCGGGCGCGCGGTGCATCAGCTTCGGCTGTAACCCTAGCCGGCGAACAGGCTGGTCGATGATTCCCTCCGACACCAGCAAGCGAGACAACGCGACAACGCATGTATCTAACGCAACCGTACCAGTCTGTTTTTGAAGCTGCAGCAGAGCGGCCTCGGTGATGTCTTCTATGCGCGGCGACCGTGCGATCAGCAGCAACTGGGCCAGCGTGAGCGGCACCAGCCGCAGTGTGCGGATGCGATATCCCAACTCCTGTAGTCTGGCCTTGGCCCTTTTCTCGGCTGCCGCGAACGCCTTGAAGCCGAAGACCCGGCGCGCCAGACACGAATAGACATGCCGCCGCTTGGGGAAGCTCGCAAGCGTGTCAAAACCCCGCAGCAGGAACGCCGCTGCGACGATGCGATTGCCGTCATAGCGGCGGCATTCTACGAGTTCCATCCACTCTGCATCTGTCCAGGCCCACAGGGCGCGGTCCCGGCGTCCCATCTCTTCCAGCAGGTAAAAGACAAGAGACCGGCGTTTCGGTCCCTTGAAGTCGATGTGGTCGAAGACGTCGTGCAAGGGACGCGCGAGCCGTTCGACGGCATCGAGCGATGGCTTCCGGGTCTTGCTGAACTTGATCCGCGACGGCAGTTCTTCCGTGAGGTAGCGGCGCTCCCTGGCAGTCAGGCCGTGTGCCTGATCGTAGCGCGTCGCGTCGATAGGCCAGCTCCACGTATCTGTCGTTTTATGCACGCTCACTGAAACAGCCTCCCCATTGTTTCCAGCCGCTGTTGATGAAGCTGTGTCATCGTGGCGTTGAACTTGGCCGCCAGGTCGCGCGCGCTCAGATGCACATAGATCATGGTGGTCTCTATGCTGCGATGACCGGCGAAGATTGCGATTTCGTGGATGTCCCAGTCAGCTCGCGCCAGATCGGTCAGACACAGATGCCGCAGCGTGTGAGGCGTGAAGCCCGCGGCGTCGGCGCGCCTTGCGATGGCGGTGACGATCTTGGACCACGCCCAGATCGAGACAGGTTGTGCGCGGTTGCGTGGTGACTGCGACAGGAACAGTCGCCCGCGCTGCCGGCTCAAAGTGTGGCGGTGTTCCAGATACTGCCCATACAGCTCATCCGTTGTTACCGAGTAAGGCAGGACACGGGACCTGCGGTTCTTGGTGGTCTCGGCACGGATGCTGATGGTGCGCCGCGATGGATCGATGTCGCGCGTTTCAAGAAGACACAGCTCTTCCCGTCGAAGCCCGGCGTCATAACTCATCGCCAGCATCAGGCGGTTGCGAATCGGCTCTTTCGCGGTCTCGCCGAGAACCCGGCACCATTCCTCTTCGGTCGGAATCGTGGGCAGCTTATGCTCTCGCCTCACCAGTGGCCGTGATGAGCGGCCTTCACCCTGGCGGAACGGGTTCCTTGTGCGGTGTCCCTCTTCCACCAAAAAGTCGTAGAACATCCGCAGCGCCGCCAGATGCTGCTGGATCGTTGCATTCGCCATGCGGATGTCCGGCTCCTCTGGCGTAGCGGACGGTTTAACTAAATCGCGAAGATAAGCGCCGACGGTTTCCTGACCGATCTCGTGGGGCTTTTTATCGCATGTGCTGAGGAATCGCAGGTATCGCTCCAGGTTGCGGCCGTAAGCATCCAGCGTGTTGAGGGCCAGCCCACGGCACGCCTGAAAGCCAAGCCATGCGCGGGCGTCCTTCTGGCCTGCAACAAGTGGAATG
>JAGWML010000237.1 GCA_028873155.1 Acidobacteriota bacterium | reverse complement strand
CAGCGGCGCGGTCACCGTGCCCGCGCCCACGCCGGTCATCGCGATCATCGCTGCAATCAAAAAGCCCAGCAGAAATTCCATCATGTCTCCGCCTCTACGAGGCCTGAATATGAATGCCGCACTCGAGTTTCTGGCCCAACCAGCGCCCGGAGCGCGGATCGTTTGCATCGAACGGCAGGCTTGTGCACGGCGCGCAGCCAATGCTGGTGTAGCCCTTGTCGTAGAGCGGCAGCAGCGGAATGTTGTGCGCCCCTGCGTAGTGCCACACCTCGCGTGTGGACCACTCGGCCAGTGGGCTCAGCTTCCGTAGCGCGTGTCCGCCCGGCAAGGTGAAGTTCTCGTCCACCTGCAGATTGGCGCGCGACTTGGACTGCTGCCGTCGCAGGCCCGTCACCCAGGTGTCGTAGCCTCCCAGTGCCTTGAAGAGCGGCTCTACTTTGCGGATGCCGCAGCAGCGGTCGGGCGCCGTCTGGTTGAGGATGCCGAACTTCGATTCCTGTTCGGCAACTGACATCTCCGCCCCCACGTTGATCAGGTTCAGATTCCACTCGGCTGCGATGCGGTCGCGATAGGCTAGCGTCTCCGGGAAGTGATAGCCCGTCTCGAGAAAGATCACCGGCACGCGCGGCAACAGCGCACGCACCATGTGCAACACGACGACGTCCTCGGCCTGAAAGCTGCTGGTCACGCACGGCTTCGCAGCGGCAGCGAGCCGTTCTGCAAGAAAGTTTTGCGCAGTGGTTGCGCGCTCGATAGCTTCAGATGCCCAGGCCGTTGTCATTCTCGTCTCCGTTGTTGGGAATCGCGCCAAGGCGCTCCAGTTCATCAAGAATTTCGTCGAGTTGTTCCGCGGCAAGCTCGTGCGGCGCAGGATCTGCACCATGCACAGCGGTAAACATGACAGGCTGGTTGTCGTCGCTCTCCACCAGCACCACCGCGCCCAAACGCGCAATGGTGACAAGCGCATTCGAGACGGCTGCGCGCGTTCGCAGCACCAGTGCGCCTTCTGCCAGCAGCCGCCGTTCCAGCTCGGCGGCGAGCGCTGCGCGATTGCCGACATCGAGAATGCCGTGAATAGCCTGCTGCTCGCCTGTTCCCTCGCCCGCATCTGCGATGGAGCGGATCATGCCTGCGCCTGCCGTGGTGTTGTCTTCCTGGTCAATGAGGATAAAGCTGCCCGTGGTGCGGTTTTCGCGGTAACGATCAGCCAGCAGCGGACGGCTCGTCTCGATCGTCACTTCACCGATATCGTTCAACCCGAGTTCGTTCGTGCTGTTCTGCGCGAGGTGTTCGACATCGATTCGCGAACGAATCCCAACCACGCGCGCACGAACGGTGTGCGAAGTGTGCTTCAAAAAGTAGCTCGCGCCGGGGCGCAGCGGCTTATTCTGCATCCACACCACGGTTGCGTCGAAGTGGCGCGTCTTGTGCGGCGGCGCATCGGCGGCGGCAATCATGTCGCCGCGGCTCAGGTCGGTCTCATCTTCCAGCGTTAACACTACCGACTGCGGCACGCGCGCCTCATCGAGCTCGCCATCCCACGTGGCAATCGTGCGCACGCGCGTACGAAAGCCCGAAGGCAGCGCCACGACTTCATCGCCAGGCCGCACTATGCCTGCGTTAACCTGTCCCGCAAAGCCGCGGAAGTCCTGATGCGGACGCAGCACACGCTGTACGGGGAAGCGCAGCCCCGCGTTGGACCGTTCAATCGCGAGCGGCACGGTCTCCAGAAGCTCCAGAAGGCTCTTTCCGCCATACCACGGCGTGCGTTCGCTGCGACGCACCACGTTGTCGCCCGCCAGCGCGCTCACCGGCACCACGTGCAGATCGGGAATCTCAAGGTGCTTTGCAAGCTCGACCAGCGCGCGGCTGTGCTGATCAAAGATTTCCTTCGAGAAGCCAACAAGGTCCATCTTGTTAATGGCAGCAATGACGGTCGGAATTCCGAGCAGCGACGCGATGCAGGCGTGCCGCCGAGTCTGGTCCAGAATGCCCTTGCGCGCATCAACCAGCACAATCGCCACGTCGGCTGTCGACGCGCCCGTGGCCATGTTGCGGGTGTACTGCTCGTGGCCCGGCGTGTCCGCGATGATGAACTTACGCTTTGCCGTCGAGAAAAAGCGGTAGGCCACGTCGATGGTGATGCCCTGCTCGCGCTCCGCGCGCAGCCCGTCCGTCAACTGCGCAAAGTCAATCTCCGCGTTGTGCGTGACCGCGCGCACGTGGTCGTCATAGACATTGCGCGAGTCGTAGAGCAGCCGGCCAATCAGCGTGCTCTTGCCGTCATCTACGCTGCCCGCCGTGCTGAAGCGCAGCAGGTCCTTCGCGCGCTCCGCGGCAAGCCGCTCTTCGATGCGCAGGTCCGCTTCGTCCTGTTCCAGCACGGCTGTTGGAGTGTTGTCGCCCTGCGCCATCAGAAATAGCCCTCGCGTTTCTTCAGTTCCATCGATCCATCCTGGTCATGGTCGATGATGCGGTTCGCGCGCTCTGAGTTCCGCATCTCCACCAGCTCGGCAATAATCTTCGGCACCGTATCCGCATCCGACCGAATCGCTCCGGTGCACGGACTGCAACCGAGCGAGCGCAGGCGGCACTTCACCCATTGCTCTTCGCCAGGCAGACCCTTCACGAAGGGCTGCTCCAGCGGAATCAGGCTGTCGCCGCGCACCAGCATCTGCCGCTCTTTGGCCAGATACAGCGGCACAATCGGAATCTTTTCGAGGTGGATGTAGTGCCAGATGTCGAGCTCGGTCCAGTTCGACAATGGAAACACGCGGATGCTTTCTCCCTGTCCGATGCGACCATTGAAAAGATTCCACAGTTCCGGCCGCTGATTCTTCGGGTCCCACTGCCCAGCACTGTCACGGAACGAAAAGATGCGCTCCTTGGCGCGCGACTTTTCTTCATCGCGCCGCGCTCCGCCAAAAGCGGCGTCAAATCCGTATGCGCGCAGGCCATCCAGCAGCGCCTGCGTCTTCAGAAATCCGCAGCACCGCTGCGTGCCCAGCTGCACGGGATTCGCGCCATTGGCAATCGCATCCTCATTGCGCCACACAAGCAGCTTCACGCCGAGCTCGGCAGTATATTGGTCGCGAAACTCGATCATCTCGCGGAACTTGAATCCCGTGTCAACGTGCAACAGCGGAAACGGAATTGGCGCCGGATAGAACGCCTTCTGCGCCAGCCGCAGCATCACCGACGAGTCCTTACCGATGGAGTACAGCATCACCGGATTCTGAAATTCAGCGGCCACCTCGCGAATGATGTGGATGCTCTCAGCTTCGAGAAGCTGAATGTGATTCAGCCGCTCCGGACTGGACTGAGCAGGCTGGCTGACGATGGCCGGCGTCGCCTCGCCGTTGTGACTTTGCCGGTTGATGTCGGCGAGATGGGGTTGCTCGCCTGCGATCGCTGTCATGCAATCTCTCCGTTGAATTGTTTGAGGGGAAAAAGAAAAACCCGCGTCAGCGAATTGGCTGCGCGGGCGTTCTGGGATAGGTCTGAGTCTTGAGCGGTCTTACTTTATCCCACAATCCGGCGCAGCACGCGACACCGCATGCAACAACAAACCGGAGTGAGACACAAACTCATGTCTCTACTGTACAGGCAGTTCACACTCAGGTCAATCCACACTGCGGGCCGTCGGGGCTGACGCGAAGAATGAAGGCTGATCGAGGGAGCCGCAACTATATGAGACGCCTTCAGCGGCTGAAGCCGCTGTTTCAAGGCTATGTCTGGTTTGCGGCTGCAGTTGGCAGCCGCTAGGCCTGAGGCGCGGGAGCCTTTGGCGCGGTGGCCTGAGGCTGCGGCGGCGGCGCAGCCGGCTTGGGCCTGGGCGCATCCTTTTTTGCAGGGGCGAGGATGGCGTGGAGGATGGTGCCCTCCATGCGCGGCATGAACTCCACCAGTCCGGCCTCGCCGATGTCCTGGATGAGACGGTTGATGATGTTGTAGCCGAGCTCGCGATGGGCCATCTGGCGGCCGCGGAAGCGGAGGCTGGCCTTGACCTTGTCGCCCTCATGGAGGAAGCGGATGGCCTGATTCTTCTTGGTCTGGTAGTCGTGCTCGTCGACGGTGACGGAGAACTTGACTTCCTTGATAACGATGACCTTCTGCTTCTTGCGGGCGGCGCGCTCGCTCTTTTCCTTCTCGTAGAGGTAGCGGCCGTAGTCCTGG
>JAGWML010000236.1 GCA_028873155.1 Acidobacteriota bacterium | reverse complement strand
TGGGATCACATCGTATCTCAGCGCTGCTGGAACGGACTTAAGCCAGGCTCAACGACGGCTCTCAATTGCGCGGGGTGGATTTGCAGATACCATCTGCGGCGCCGCCGTTCCAGATCGTACTTCAAAGCTACAATGAAGACATGCGGGCGAGTAGCTCAACTGGATAGAGCACCGGCCTTCTAAGCCGGGGGTTGTGGGTTCGATTCCCGCCTCGCCTACCACTTTATAGCCGATAGTTTTGGGGATACGATCGGAATCTCCATCGCAGGTAGCCACGATGTTGGCACATGCGCAATGGGGAGAATCTGCAGGACCTTGCGGTCATCCCGATAGATAATGGCAGGCCGGCGCAATCGCAGCCTTACGCATCCTGCGCGATCGACCTTCGCCAACAAAATGCGATTCTCGGGAGCGTAGTCTCTGAGGCGTACGATGGTTCTCATGCATGTCCTCTCCGCAGCTGAGATGCAGGCCTGTGACCGCGTCACCTCTGAACGCTACTGCGTACCTTCGCTCAAGCTCATGCGCACCGCCGCCGCTGCTGTCGCCACATTCGCACGCCAGCAGTTTCCGCGCGCGCGCCGTATCACCGTCCTCTGCGGCCGCGGCAACAACGGCGGCGATGGCCTCATGGCGGCCCGCATGCTCGCCTCTGCCGGCCTCGAAGTAACCACGCTGCTCCTCGGCCCGCCCGACAAGATGACGTCCGATGCCGCCGAAGCCTGGCGCGAACTAGCCAGCCCCGCACACGGCCTCATCCACATCGTCACCGCCGCCGCCAATCTCCAGCAGCATAACGCCGCGCTCGCCGCAGACCTCATCCTCGACGCCGTCGTCGGCACCGGTTTCCAGCCCCCCTTGCGCGGCCTTGCGCTCGCCGCGCTCGAATGGATCCGCGCCAGCTCCGCGCCCATCCTCGCTGTCGATCTGCCTTCCGGCTGGCCCGCAGACGAAACCGCCGCCACGATTGCCGATCCGGTCTTTCCTGCCGACGCGGTCCTCACCTTCACTGCGCCCAAGCCCGCACACGTCTTTGGTCAGCTTACGCGGTGCTGGCATCAGCCAATCGTGGTCGCCCCCATCGGCTCCCCGGATAAGGCCATCGCATCTTCCCTCAATCTCACCTGGGCCGGTTCATCGCTCGCCTTGGCGCAGCAGCCTCGCCCGACAGCCGCAAACAAGGGCCTCTTTGGCCACGTCCTCGTAATCGGCGGATCGCTCGGCAAATCCGGCGCTCCCGCCATGGCCGCTCTCGCCGCTCTGCGCAGTGGCGCCGGCCTCGTCACCGCAGCTGTTCCCGCGCCCATTCTACCGAGCGTCGCCGTCATCGCGCCCGAACTCATGACGTGGCCGCTCGCCGCCTCCGAAGCCGGACACGTCTCCGTGGACGCCGCCCGCCCCAAACAAATCGAAGCACTCGTCGCCGGCAAGTCCGTACTCGCCATCGGTCCCGGCCTTGGCCAGTCGCCCGACGCCGTCAAGTTCGTCACCGGCCTGCTCTCTGCAACCAAAATTCCCGCCGTCCTCGACGCAGATGCGCTCAACATCCTCGCGCGCAAGCCCGTGCTCCTCACCAAGCTCGCCCTCGGCCGTACGCTCGTTCTCACACCGCATCCAGGCGAGATGGCGCGCCTCGCCGGCATCACGTCGACTGAAGTTCAGGCCAATCGCTTTGCCGTCGCGCGCGACTTCGCGCAGCGCCATGGCGTCACGCTCGTGCTCAAAGGCTGGCGCACTCTCATCGCGCGCCCTGACGGCCATGTCGCCGTCAACACCACTGGCAATCCAGGTATGGCCAAAGGAGGTAGCGGAGACGTTCTGACCGGCATCATCGCCTCCTTGCTTGCGCAGCACGCAGATGATCCTGCGCGTGCCATTGAAGCTGCTGTGTGCCTGCACGGCCTCGCCGGTGATCTCGCCGTGCGACAGGCTGACGAGCACACCCTGCTCGCCACCGATTCTCTTCGTGAACTCTCGCGCACATTTCAGGTTCCCATGTGCGACAGAAACGGTTATGTTTGGTTACAGGGGCTTCCGCCGGAATCGCTCCCAGACGCGCCGCTACACAAGGGAGAAGCATGAGCAACGCAGCGCCAGTCGCCCAGAGCCGCATCTACGAGTTCCGGACATCCAGCGGCGCGGAGACCATCGACCTTGGCCGCAAGCTTGCCGGCCTCCTCCAGCCGCCGCAGTTGCTCATCCTGCGCGGCGACCTCGGCACCGGCAAAACCACTCTCGTCAAAGGTATTGTCCAGGCTCTCGACGCCGCGGAACCCGACGAAGTCACCAGTCCCACATTCACCCTGATTCACGAGTACGACGGCACTCTCAACGGCGCTTCCGTCAAGCTCTTTCACCTTGACCTCTACCGCCTCGACAGCGAGCGCCAGTTGGAGTCGCTCGGGCTCGACGATCTCCTCACGCCAGATGCCATTGCGCTCGTCGAGTGGGGCGAGAAATTCAAGAGCATCCGCAAAAAGGCGTCAGGCGAGATTGTCATCGCGTCTGAGAGTGGCGACGCACGCCGTATTACCGTCACCCTCAAGGAACCATCCGACCCACCGCCATCCCATGCAGCGAATCCCATTCAGTGAACTCCAGTCCGCGCTCACAGCGATCCTGCTCCGGCTGGGCTTTTCCGCGCCGCGCGCGCGCCAGTGTGCGCAGCTCTTTGCTGAGACCACTCGCGACGGTGTGTACTCGCATGGGGTGCAGCGCTTTCCGCGCTTTGTCGCCATGATTCGCAATGGCAATGTCGACGTCGATGCGGAGCCCACACTGGCCGCGCATTTTGGCGCAATCGAGCGGTGGCAGGGAAATCGCGGCCCCGGAAATCTCAATGCGTGGGCCTGCATGGACAGCGCCATCGCACTAGCGCGCGAGCACGGCATCGGCTTTGTCGCTCTCGCGAATACCAATCACTGGATGCGCGGCGGCACCTATGGCTGGCAGGCCGCCGATGCAGGGATGGTCGGCATATGTTGGACGAACACATTGCCCAATGTGCCGGCATGGGGCAGCGTTGCGCCGTCCATCGGCAACAATCCCATGGTCATCGCCGTACCGCGCGCGTCCGGTCACGTCGTGCTTGATATGGCGATGTCGCAGTTCTCGTACGGCGCGCTTGAAAGCTACAGCCTGCGCGGACAAATGCTTCCCGTCGATGGTGGCTTCGACACCAATGGCGAGCCTACCCGCGATCCCAATGCGATCCTCGCTTCCAATCGCGCGCTACCCATCGGCTACTGGAAGGGCTCCGGCCTTTCCATTCTGCTCGACATGATCGCCGCCATGACCTCGCTCGGAATCGCCACGCACAAGCTCGGCAGTGATCCGCTGCAGGAGGCCGGGCTGTCGCAGGTCTTTCTCGCCATCCATCCCGAGGCATTCGGTTCTTCGCAACGCTCCGCCCAGATCATCGATGAGATTGTTGACTCGCTCCATCGTGCGCCGGCGGCACAGGTTGACTCGCCCGTCCGCTATCCCGGAGAAAAAACACTGCGGCTCCGTGCGGAAAATCTTGCGCTCGGCGTCCCGGTTGATCCCGCGCTGTGGCAGCAAATTCTTGCTCTTTGATTGCAGCTGTCCGGAAGAGTCATCCATGGCGCGACGTCTGCATCGCGCCGGCAGCGCCCTCCTGTTCAACGACCGCACAAAAAAGAAGGCCTGTGGCGAGCAGGCCATCCCGGTCTTTCCTCAGGATGATCTGCCCTGTCCACAAGCCATTCAATGCATTTCTGCATTGCTCAAGATTTCCACAGGTTCAGCCGCACTGTGCCGTGCGTGCTGCCCTTAAGTAGTCGACGAGATGGTGGAGGCGACCAGTCGCCACTGATTGCCGCTGTAAAACAGCAGGCCATGCACGCGAAGGGTAGTCCCGGCGGTGATGGCTGTGTTGTCTTCCACGTTGGTTCCTGGCTGCTGATAGACCTGGATCGTCGATGCTCCAGTCAGTTTCGTAAAGGCGCAGTCCGTGGGCAGCGTCAGCATGAACGATGTAACGACACCTGGATTAATGTCCACGGTTGCCGTACCTCTGGCTCCCTGCTCGCGCAACCGCACGGTTGAGGCCGTCAGTTCGCCGCATACCGGATCACAGGAACTGATGGGCGTAATGGCCGTGTCGCTCAACGGCAGGATGCTCTGCCCGGCATGGATATTGCTGGCATTGATGGCGGGCGCAAAATCCAGGCCATTCAGGCTGACGCGGTCTGTA